>CAMBTR010000036.1 GCA_945870885.1 Chryseobacterium gleum
CACGGAGAGTGCGCTGCGGTGGTTTCGGAACACTACACAGTGGCAGGGGACGATGGCGCTGCAGTATCAATCTTTGCGTCGTTGCACGTATGGTATTTCGTGGAGTGGTTATCGTTATTCACGGGAATGGAATTCGGTGAGTGATTGGGTTGATTTAGGCCCGGCGCTGCGCGCGGGGCCTAAATTCCACTACCCGCAATTTTGGTGTACCCATTTCCAAAAATCTGGGGGTATGTGGTTCATGAATGTTGCAATGCAATGGCAGTCGCTGAAAACCAATTCCAAAATTCTTACATCCCGAGAGCTACAATGTACATTCTACCCCATTGCATTCGTTATGGGATATGTCAAGCCGATGGGAAAAAAGTCAGATATTTCCTTTCGATTCTATGCGATCCAACGCAATTTCCGTTCGCCCCAAGGACTTTTCAACGAATTTCAGCGAAATCACCAGCGATTGAGCCTCACGGTGAGCAGCACACCCAATTGGAAATATTCAGTGAAGTATGGCGCTGAAATCGGGAAGAATCTGCGTTATGATGCGAGCGGTGAGAAGCCGGTGACGGTTAGTTATCAGCTGGGCGTTTCGGCAAAATACTCCAAGGAGTGGTCGTCGGAGCTGCTTTGGCAGCTCCGACGCAATAGCGATCCGCTTGCTTGGGAATATGATGCAGCGACCCATTATTCGGGTTCCAGGGGCGTTGATTACCGGATGGAATATGGGCGATTGAATTCGGGGCGATCCCAAAATTCCAATGGTTTCCGGGGCCGCACAACGGTTGTCGCCCTTTACCGCCCAGCCGAAGGCTGGGCGGTAAAGGGGAAAATTTCCCTCCTCCCAACAAATTCACCCCTGTCCCAAAATAGTATTTGGCCCCGTACACCTGGTTCCAATAAGACAAACTCCTCAAATCAAAATACATCCAATCAACCCCCACAAAACACAGTTCTTTTCGGTATTCCCAATGCCGACCAAACAACCCAAATCGACCCCATAAAATATAAAAATGCAATGCTCGCTGCCATTTCCATCACGCATCGAAAACCCTTCAGCCCCCTCAAAATAACCTTTGAAACCCTTTGCTATCAATCAAATAGCCCACTCTACCATCAACCCACCACCACCGCCACCGAAATTGCCAATTATGTCCTTTCCGGACAAGGCTATGGCGCCAACTGCCTCGTAGAATACTCCTTCAAATTCAAATCACCTTCCTCCAAAAAATCAAATGCACCAACTGCAAAATCAAACGCCGCAACCCCTAAATCGAATACCACAAACCACAAAACCCGCAATCACAAAGTACAAACCGCCTTTCGAGCCGAATTCCTATACAAAAACAACAGCGAATTCCCAAATCAACCCCGTATTTTTGTATCGCTATGTTGGAAATGAACCTGCCCAAACTCTCCGTAAACATCAATAAAATTGCCACTCTCAGAAACGCTCGCGGTGGCAACAACCCCGATGTTATTCAAATGGCATTGCTTTGCGAAAAATTTGGTGCACATGGAATTACGGTGCATCCAAGGCCGGACGAACGACATATCCGCTACGCCGATGTAGTCCAATTATCAGAAACCGTAACCACCGAATTCAATATCGAAGGTTACCCCAGCGAGGACTTCCTTCAACTTATCGAAACCGTAAAACCCCATCAAGTTACTTTGGTCCCAGATCCGCCGGATGCCATCACCTCAAATGCCGGTTGGGATACTATCACCCACCAAACAGAGCTTTCGCTGATCATACAACGAATCAAAAAAACTGGGGCCCGCGTCTCAATTTTCCTCGACCCAAACCCTGAACTTATCGCTTCGGCAAAACGCACAGGCACCGATAGAATCGAACTTTACACCGAGGCCTACGCCAAAGCCTACGAAGAAAATCCTAACAATGCAGAATCAGCGCTTGAACCTTACAGAAAAACTGCCCAAGCGGCTGTAGATGCTGGACTTGGAATCAATGCCGGCCACGATCTTGATCTACACAACCTTAATTATTTATCCCAGAATCTTCCCGGTTTGCGAGAAGTTTCCATCGGACATGCCCTCATCTGCGATGCCCTGATGCTCGGACTGCAAAATACCATTCAATTGTATCTAAGGGAATTACATAAACGATAACATCGTAATTGGACCACGGTCCAATGGTGACAATAGCCCTGTGAAAAAGCCAAGAACGACACACCATGAAATCCTTAAAACATCAAATCCTGCTCGCGATTTGCTTGATTGCCTATTGCGGTGACTCCATTAGCGATGGTTTCAATGTAATTCCTCGAGAATTGCACTTTACGGAACCAAGCCTACAACACACGTTCAGAGATAAAGGAACCGCCGACAAACCAATTGGAACCAATGTCATAAATCATCCGCAATCTGGATTAAACAAAGCCGCGGCCCAATGGGGATTCCTTGGTCATAAAACCATCAACCAACATGCAGTTTTTGCACTCCCGCAACCCCTATTCGGCTTCTACAAAAAATATATTCAATTCATTACAAACCATGCGGTTGATCCCGATCAACGTCGTTATAGCGATACAGCGGAGGCTTGCCGCCATTACATCGACCTAGACCATTACGAAAAGGCGCTGCCCATAGATACCCTGCCCAAATACTGGATGCAAGCGGTGGAAAAATTCACGGCCGATACACTGTTTGAGTATGGCATCGTTCCGTATCACGTGCAGATGATGTTATACCGACTCACCAAGGCATTCCAAGAGAAAAACCTGGCCGCCATCCTTCGGCTGTCGGCCGACATCGGCCACTACGTGGCCGATGCACACGTGCCCCTGCATACCACCGAAAACTACGATGGTCAGCTCACCCACCAACACGGCATCCATGCCCTCTGGGAAACCCGAATTCCAGAAATCAGCCTGCCCAATTACTTGCTGCTCACCCCCAACGGACATTTCTTAGAATCACCCGCCGATAGCATCTGGAACAGTATCTCCCAATCCCACGCCCTGCTCCCAACCGTCCTGAAAACAGAAAAACAACTTTCCCAAAAATGGCCCCAAAACAAAAAATATGAATTCAGCACCGACCTCCACGGCAAAACCAAAAAACAGATTCACCCCAAATTTGTAAAATCCTACGAATCACAACTCAATCATATGGTGGAAATCCGAATGAAACAAGCCATCGTAGCCGTTGCCAGCTATTGGTACACCGCTTGGATACTCGCCGGTCAGCCCAACCTGGATGAAATTTCAAATCAAACCTCGAACCAAGACCCAATAAGCCTCAAGCCAGAAAAAACCGAAACCCTTATTTCAACTTCAATACTACCATCTCGATGCGACGGTTTAAAGCACGATTAGCCTCCGTATCGTTCGGCGCCGCAGGCTGTGAAGATCCGTAACCCTTGAATTTCAATCGAGAAGCCGCTACACCCGCCGCAATCAAATAGGTCACCACCGACTTGGCTCGCGACTCAGATAATCGAACATTGTAATCCACTGCACCCTGATTGTCGGTATGACCGCTAATCTCAATCACCATCCCCGCATTCGTCTTCATCAAATCCACAACAATCGCTAACTCCTCCTTGCTCTCTGATTTTAAATCAAACTTATCCGTATCAAAGAAAATATTATTCAAAACAAACACCTGCTTCGCATCAATCGGCGTCAACTGAGCACCCACCTTAAATGGATGGTCTAAATCCGATGCCAATGGCTGGAAATTCAAGCTCCGAGGCATATAACCCTTGGCCGTTGCAAATAAAGCATAGTTTCCCCCCGCCTGCAATGGAATGAAAAAGTCCGATACACTATCGGTAAATACCACCTTGCCCGAACTCAATTCCACCACACGAACCCGCGCTTTCAATGGCAAACCCGTCTTGGAATCCGTCACCAAACCCGAGACATACGTCACCGCCTTTGGCATAAACTTCTCAGGCACCAAGAATTGATAAATATCCAAACGACCCAATCCACCCGGACGATCACTGGCAAAATAACCCTTCTTACCACCCGCATCGATGTACAATCCAAATTCATCCTGGGGTGTATTTAATCCAGAACCCAAATTTTCCGGGGTCGACCATAATCCATCAATGCCCATTCTAGACATAAAAATATCAGAACCGCCGTAACCAGGATGACCCAAACTACTGAAATACAATGTCGCACCGTCATAGTGCAAAAAAGGCGCATCATCGTCTTCCCGGGTATTAATTGCAGCACCCATATTTTTGGGAACACTCCACTTTCCTTGATTTAAGTAACTCACCCACAAATCTTTACCTCCGTAACCACCAGCCCTGCTGCTTGCAAAAATCAGGGTGTGACCATCCCCACTAATTGCGGGCTGACAATCCCAAGCACCGCCGTTAACCGGAGCACCCAAATTGTCGCCTCGCTGCCAACCCTTTCCATCCAATTGACTCACATATAAATCACAACTTCCCAATCCACCCGGCTGATTGCATCGGGTATAATACAGCGCGGAACCATCGGCTTTCACGCTCAACGTCCCTTCGTTTTCTGGGGTATTGATATTCCCCGGTGCCGAATACGCCTTGCCCCACACTGAATCTTTGAGGTCGCTCATGAAAAAATCCTCCTGCAAAACCGCATTCCCTGAGCCACCCAAACGACGGGTAAACACAAATCGATTTCCCGAAAATGGCATGCCCGGCCAATATTCTTCCACTGCGGTATTGATAGCCGGACCCATGTTTTTGATTTTGAGATTCTCCGCGATGTTCACGTCGCTCATCGCCGCTTGCACACTGGCTTTCAATCGAGCCGCCTTTTCCTTCAACCGCACCGAAGCCCCGTGTTTGGCCGGGATAAACGATGCCATCATGGGAACGCTATCAAACTTCGACAAAATCGTACTCGCCTCTTTTAAACGTTTATTTCGATACAAATACTCCCCATAATAAAAATACATAGGCTGAAATTGGGGCGCCACTTTCAAACACTGCTGATAGGATTTACTGGCGTTTTGCGTATCACGCATAGCCTCATAAACCGAAGCCTGCAATGAATATGCATCTGCATAGGTGGGGTCAATCTTGATGGCTTTTTTTGTCAGACCCAACGCATCCGGAAATTCAGCCAGATTAAACGCCGTAAATGCCGCATCCAACTGCTTTTTCGCCTTCGGATTTTGCGCAGCGATGGGGGCAGAAAATAAGAATCCAATAATGATCAATGAAAGGGTCTGATAAAACCCGGAATTAAACAGTGATTTAAATCGTAGCCTCGTCAAAGGCACATTAAAACCACTTTTACAAACCGCACGGAATGTCATTTTCGAAGTGATAGCCTTTTCCAATACGAACCCTATTTCCATTTCAATGTCTTGATTAAATGCAACACATCGGCTTCTACAAATTGATACACCGGCGCGATACTATCCGACTCGGTATGATTGTTAAAATACAAGGCCCCACGCAAGAAATGAGAAGCGCTATCAGTGACATAAAAGTTGAAATTGGTTGCCGTATTTCCTTGAATACTAAACACTAAGCCTTTGGCCGATGGATTCAAAAACTGGGTTGGCCTTTCCACAATATCATCCGCTTTTTGGATGTGCTTGTTCACCAACTTGCGCGTATCGTACATCAAACTGTCAAAAAGATTCCACTCGTTGAACTTGTAATAGGTGAGATGCAGTGTGACATCTAAATTTGGGAATTGCAAATTATACCATCCTGGCGTGTGAACCCCCGCTTGATTTGTATCGGGACTCAATTGTGAATAGGCCGGAATTTCAAAACTCATTGGCAGGTCGCTAGGCGATGCTAGGCCATACGATTTTGCCGGGAGCGACATTTTAGGATACGCTTTTGGTTTGGGGACGTAGTCCGTGTTGCCGCCGCCGCAGGCGGCGGCAACCACCACAAGAACAACAGCCATCAGCGAAATATTACGCCTCACCCGCATGCGATTCCTCCATCGTTATCTTAATCTTCTTTACCCTCCGCATGTCCGCCGATTCAACCCTAAACCTCACCTTACCCACCTGAACCTCGTCGCCCCGCTTCGGCATCCGCCCCAATCTCTCACTCACCATCCCGCCCAAACTATCACTCTCCAACTCCAAATGATCAAACATATCCATCGGCAACTCCGTCTCACGAATGAAATCTACCAACAAAACCTTCGCCTCAAAGACCCAAACCCCATTGCCCATCTCAACAAACGCCTGCTCCTCGTCATCATCAAACTCGTCCTGCATATCCCCAAATACCTCCTCCAAAATATCCTCCATCGTAATCATACCACTCGTCCCCCCAAATTCATCCACCACAATCGCCAAATGGTTGTGATTCGTCCGCATCTCCTGCAACGTATCGTCAATCGTCTTGTTCTCCGGAATAAAATAGGGCGCCTTCACAAACTGCTGCCACGCAAAATCCGTACCCGCGTCCAAGTGAGGAATCAAACTCTTGATACTCAATACCCCCACAATCGCATCCACCGTCTTGTCGTAAACCGGCATCCGTGAAAATCCAGCCTCGCGAATCACGCCGAGCAACTTGTGAAAATCGACATCCTTCGCAACCGCTGTCATGTCCACCCGAGAACGCATAATCTGCTTCACCTGAATCGTCCCCATATTCACAATCCCCTTCAAAATCTCCTTCTCCTGCTTCGCATCGTCCTCGTCGGTTGCCATATCAATCGCCCTCGACAGCTCCTCTGGTGTTAACTCATTCGCCCGCACTTTGACCCTGCGCTCCAACACCGAACCAAACTTAACTAGCAAATGGGTAAATGGCCAGAGAACCCAAGTAAATGTGCGCATTGGATACACCAGAAAACGCGCCGATGACCGATAATGCTGCGTCGCGAAAACCTTAGGCATCACCTCGCCAAAAACCAAAATGATAATGGTGACCACAATCGCCTCCACAAAGAACTTTAGCCATGGCAAAGCCTCCAAATCAAACAATTTCTCGGTCAGCAAAATACTGATCAGAACAAAAGCGACATTCACCAAACTGTTGAGCAACAATATCGTAGCTAACAAATGCTTGGGCCGCTCCAAAATCGATAAAATCATTTTCGATGCCACCGTCTTGTCGTCCCGCAAATCCTCCACATCACTGTCGCGATGCGAGAAAAATGCATTCTCCGACCCCGCGCATATCGCAGCAATCAACAAGCACAGTATCATAATTAATACATACACCGTAATCTCGGGTGCGTCTGCCATGGTCACCGTTTTTACGATGCTCATCAACATAAATTGACCCGTGGGCCCAGGCTCATCAATACTCATAATAAGCATTAAAATGGCAATTCCTCATCCTGAACATCGGATCCACCATCCAAAGAATTGGGACCATCTTGATGAAACGTTTCTGAAGAATGGCCTTCATTGCCCTGTTCGCGGTTTCCGCCTTCCTCAGACCTGCTAGTTAGCATCGAGCCCATCATTTGGAAACTGCCGACGCGTATTTTGCGGGCCTGACGTTCTTGTCCGTCCGCATCAGTATATCGATCCGTACGAATTTTACCCTCCAAATAGAGCAAACTACCCTTTTTTAAATATTTTTCAGCCGTTTCAGCCTGCTTGTCCCACATCTCCAAATTGTGCCACTCCGTACTCTCCAGCCGTTGCCCATCCTTGGTATAATAATCGTTGGTTGCTAATGTTACATTGGCCACAACCCTGCCATTTTCTAATCTGCGAACCACGGGATCCTTTCCCAAACGGCCCAATAAAATCACCTTGTTAATCATAGTACACTGTTGTTGAAATCGCTGTTGAACAATTTTATATAGTAAATTTAATCATTTTTTCCATCAAACGATGCAAGGGCAGGCGTTGAATTTCTTCCAAATTGCACCATTGCCATTCCACCGGTGATACAAACTTATCCTCCGAAAGGCACAAATACCAACACGTAGCGTAAATTGTTTGATGGGTTAACTGATGCTTAAACGTTCGCTCCGATAAAACCGAAAAATTATCCACAACACCCGCTAAAGCCAGAACCTCATCCAAACCCATCCCACCATCGCCCCCCTCAACCATAGGAAACTCAACCAATCCCTGCCAAATACCCTGTTTTCTTGGCGATGCAAATGCCCAGCGTTCCCCCTGCTGAATGCTCAGGTAATAAAAGTGCTTGGCGATGGGTTTTTGCTTTTTTACCACAACCGGAATTTGCTTTTGTAATTGTTGCAAATGAGCGACGCATACCTCGGCGAGCGGACAAATTTCGCAACGCGGATTCTGCGGTAAGCATATTGTTGCCCCTACTTCGATCATCGCCTGATTAAAAATATTTGGATCTGCCCCCTGAATCGCATCAAAAAGAAGCGAAAAAAGAGATTTTTCGAACGCAGAAGTGTGAATTGCATCGTGTAAACCGAACAATCTGGCCCCAACTCGCTTCACATTTCCGTCGATTGCAGGCACTTTTTCTCCAAAAGCGAACGAAGCGATAGCCGCCGCCGTGTATTTACCCACACCCCGCAATCGCAAAATGTCTGTGTAATTAGACGGAAATACCCCTCCAAACTCATCCATAACCTGCTTGGCCGAAGCATGCAAATTTCGCGCCCGAGAGTAATATCCCAGCCCCTGCCACAGCTTCAAAACCTCCTGCTCGGAAGCCTCAGACAAGGCAGAAACATTGGCCATGGCGGCAATAAACCGCTCGTAATACCCGATGCCCTGAGCCACCCGCGTTTGCTGTAATATGACCTCCGAAATCCATATTTTGTATGGATCACGGGTATGTCGCCAGGGAAGATCCCTCGACTCAAGATTGTACCATCTTGACAAAGTTTGGATAACTCTTTGCATAAACTTTGGCAAAAGAACGGCTTTTGTATTTTTTTTGCACTTCAATTCTTATGACAAAGTCAGAAATCGTTAACGAAATTGCAGTGCGCACCGGATTAGAGAAGACAGCGATTGCCGAAACAATCGACAACTTCTTCGTTGTTGTTAAAAATTCTATGGTATCAGGTAGCAATATCTACCTCCGTGGATTTGGAACTTTCGAGCTTAAAATGCGAAAGACCAAGGTTGCTCGTAACATCAAACGCAATACAAGTTTGGTAGTACCTGCCCACCATGTTGCCCGCTTTAAGCCAGCCAAAGAATTTGCCGCCCAAGTAAAGGAAAGCAAAATTTTGGCCGATAAGCTCTAATCTTCTTTACCTACCTTTGTCGCGTGGGAAATTCTAACCTCCGCGTATGGATTCTAGTTGCCGTCTTAGGACTGCTGGGTGTGGTATTGGTTGTGAACCGATGGAAATCTTCTTCGTTCACCCCAACCGCCGCCGCCGATCAAATGCCTAGCGGAATGCCAGGTGTGCAAAACGATGGGTTACCCCAGCAACCTATCACACGGATAGAATTCCTGAACGCCGTCTTCGAAAAAACAAAACCTAGCCCGCTCGTGGCTAGAGTCCTTACCGCTAAAAGCGGAACCTACCCCAAAGATTCTTTGGTGGCCGCCTTGGTATGGGCCGAAGAAACAGAAAATGCACCCCTGATTGCATTGCTCAATGCCGACCTCTTCGAAAGCAAAATGAGCGATGCCCCCCAGGAAGAAATTGCACGAAACCTGATTTTCGCAGGTGCCGGCGCCATGGAAACACCTACACAGTCGGCCTATTTGTTTCAGTTAGGTAAAAGTTATATCGACGAAGGCCTTGTCGCCAATCCAAACAATGTACCGCTCCTGAACGCGCTTATCGTCTATCAAAGCGAGTATCTAAACGCCCCGATGCAGTTTCTAGGCACCCTGAAAAATGCCCTAAAAGCCGATTCTACCAACATCGAATTGCACTTTATCCATTTAAATCTGCTAAAAAAGTCACAACAGTGGCCAAAAGCGCTGAAAAAATGCGAAAAATTGATATCTTTGCAACCCCAAAATCCTCGATGGCTGTTCGAAATGAGCGATGTCTTCGGTGTAATGGGAGATTCTGTCAATGCAAAGGTTTACCTCAATTTGGCAATCAAAACACAAAAGTTAGTTCAATAAATTAAAACTATAAGATATGCCAAGCGGTAAAAAAAGAAAACGTCATAAGATTGCCACGCACAAGCGTAAAAAACGTCTGCGCAAGAATCGTCACAAGAAAAAATAAGTTGGTTCTTCCATTATAACACGGCATTTTGTCCAACGAATTAATCATACAAAAAGGTTCGTCGGGGGTTGAAATTGCACTGCTATCGAACCGCAAACTCATAGAATTTCACCGCGAAACAGCCGGAGATGGCTTTCAAGTGGGCGATTTCTACTTGGGTAAAGTCAAAAAGATCTCTCCATCACTCAACGCAGCATTCATTCATGTGGGTGGTGAAAAAGATGGCTTTTTAACGTATTTCGATCTCGGCCCTAATTTAACGTCCCTTCGCAAGATGGTCAAATCGGCTATCGCTGGTCATCCGCGTGCGGCCGACCTTGATCAGTTTACCATCGAAGAACCCATCGTAAAAACTGGAAAAATAGGACAAGTCCTTAAAACCGGTGAGCCCCTGCTCATTCAAGTTATCAAAGAACCCATCGCCAACAAAGGCCCTAAGGTTACCTGCGACATCTCAATCCCCGGACGCTATTTTATCCTCGTCCCCTTCCAGAACACCATCTCTATCAGCCGGAAAATTGGTAACCCCAAAGAAAAAGCCCGCCTGAAAGACCTCGCCAATAGCATCCGCCCGCACAACTTCGGTGTCATCATCAGAACCGTAAGTGAAGGCGTTGCCATCGAAGAGCTCGACAAAGACATGCGCGATTTAGTGAAGAAATGGAACGATTTGATCCGTGGACTCAAAAATGCACCCCTATCTAGCAAAGTACTCGGTGAAGGCAACCGCCTACAAACCCTGCTTCGCGATATCCTTAACGATTCCTTTACCCAAATTGTAACCAACGATGCAGAAATTCATGCAGCCGTAAAGGAAACCCTTGGGAAATACAATACCGATGCCGAGAAAATTCTAAAACTCCACCAAGGGAAAAATAGTCTTTTCGACCAATATAACGTCAACCGCCAAATTCAAGCTAGCTTCGGTCGCAATGTACCGTTTAGCGGCGGCGCTTACCTCGTCATCGACCATACCGAAGCCCTCCACGTTGTAGATGTCAACTCCGGTAGCACCTCCTACGACCAACAAAATCGCGAAGAAAATGTGCTTAAGGTGAACCTCGAAGCCGTTGATGAGATTGCACGACAAGTGCGATTGCGCGATATGGGTGGAATTATTGTCATCGATTTTATAGACATGCGCGATCCTAAAAAGAAGAACGAATTGTTCACCGCTTTGAAGGCCGCCATGAAGACAGATCGTGCACGACATACCATCTTGCCGATGAGCAAATTTGGTTTGGTGCAGATCACCCGTGAACGCGTTCGTCCTGCTACCGAAATTGCAACCCAAGAAGTATGTATCAGTTGCAACGGAACCGGCAAAATGGATTCTAGCGTGCAGTTGTTGGATCGCATCGAAAACGAGATCAACTACCTGTGGGAAAATATGAACCAGAAACAAGTCACCTTGCGAGCTAACCCATTGATTACCAATTTCTTTAAGCAAGGCATGCCCTCTCTAAGAATGAAATGGTGGCTCAAGCACAAGCACTGGCTAAAACTTCAGGCCGATCCTTCTTTGTCGCTGACAGCCTACCAATTGGAAAACGACCTCAAGCAGGTAGTAAACCAAGAGGCATAAGTCATTTTTGCGATTTTCCGTAATATCGATTGCGCCTAGTTGCGATTTTCCGTAATATCGAAGTGCTAAACCCACTTACTTTCGGAACATGAAAAAATTAATTACCCTTTTTCTTACTCTGTCCCTTGTATTAACTACTTGGGCTCAAAATCAAACCGTCCGCGGGATCCTGCGCGATAAAGAATCCCAGTCCGTAATTACCGGAGCCAAAATCTTCTTCGAAGGCCCTGTCACCAACCCTCCCGCCTCTTTCGAAACCACCTCCAATGAAAAAGGTGAATTCGTTTTTAACGATGTCCCCGTGGGTCGATATGCCATCGCCGTTGAAGCAAAAGACTACCAAATTTTTGGCACAAACAACATCGTCGTTACCTCTGGAAAAGAAGTAATCCTCGCCTACGAACTCGAACAAGTCATCGAACGCGTGGGCGAAGTCAGCATAAAAGCCAAACCCAAGGGCGACAAACCCAATAACGATGCGGCACTCATCTCGGCGCGATTGTTTACAGTGGATGAAACCGATCGTTTTGCCGGAAGTCGGGGCGACCCAGCGCGTATGGCATCGAACTTTGCAGGTGTGCAAGGTGCCGATGATTCTCGCAACGATATCGTTGTGCGCGGAAACTCACCACAAGGGATTTTGTGGCGTATGGAAGGCATCGACATTCCCAATCCCAACCACTTTGCGATTCCTGGAACTACCGGTGGATCCGTATCGATCATCAACAACAAAATTTTAGGTAACTCCGATTTCTTTACCGGAGCCTTCCCTGCCGAATATGGAAACGCCAACGCAGGAGCGTTTGATCTGAAATTGCGCAATGGTAACAACAAAAAACGCGAATACAGCTCTCAGCTCGGCTTGTTGGGATGGGACGCACTGGCTGAAGGATACGTGAGCAAAAAAAGTGGAGCCAGCTATTTGGCCACCTACCGCTACTCTACCCTCGCAGCTTTTGGCGCACTAAAAATACCCATCGGAACCGATGCCATCCCCAATTACCAAGATTATTCGTTTAAGTTTAACCTGCCGATGAAAAACAACAAAGGCAACTTGAGCTTCTTTGCGATTGGCGGGGCGAGCGACATCGACATTAACATCAGTAAGCAGAAAGAAAGCAGCTCAGAACTGTATGGCGATAACGACCGTGATCAACATTTTGCGTCGAAAATGCACGTTTGGGGGAGCACTTTTCAGTATAACATCGACAAAAACAGTTATTTCAAGATTACAGCGGCAACTACCCGTCAGAGCGTAAATGCCCACCACGAGCTGGTTTTCCGTCATGTCACAGACACAGCTGTCCGCGAGGGAAAATCCTACCTACAATACCAAAACGATTCGATTGTTCCGAATTTGGGCTATATGTTCGATACCAAAACTTATGGTATTCATGCGTTTTACAACAAAAAATTCTCGGCGCAGAGTTCGATGAAAATTGGGGTTCAGGCCACACAATACAATTATACGCTTGTGGATAGTGCTTTAAATTTCAACCCAACCAGCAATTTATTTTGGAAGTTCAGCACGCGTTGGAATTCTAACGGAACTGCGTTTATGTTGATTCCTTATGTGCAGTGGAAATACAAGTTCTCACCGGCATTCACCATCAGCACTGGAATTCAAATGCAGACTTATACGGTGAACTACGACCCTAGCAATACGCCTTTGGCTAGAACTGCGATGGCGGGCGACAAAAAATACAGCAACACCAGCAAAAGCGGTCCTTTGTTGCGTTTCGGAGCGAGATACCAAGTCACCAAGCGCGATGCGATCAACTTGGGATTGGGAATGCACTCACAGAACCAAAGCGCTTACGTTTATTACTACCAAAAACCCGGAAACAACACGCCACACAATTTGGGCATGGGACTTTCTAAGAGCAATCACGCGGTTTTAGGTTGGGATCACCAAATGGGCAAAGCCAGCAGAATCAAGGTTGAAACCTATTATCAGGCACTGAAGAACTTACCCGTTGAGATGCTTATGGCTAGCAACAATTACAAGGGTTCATCGTTCAGTTTGGCCAACACCGGCAGCGGTTTCTCTCGTTTCTTCCCAGACAGTTTGCAGAATACCGGCAGCGGATACAACTACGGTATTGAGTTTACGGTAGAGAAATTCTTTAGCAAGGGCTTCTATTACTTGGCATCGTTGAGTTTGTTTGATGCGCAGTATCAGGGAAGCGACGACGTATGGAGAAGTAGCGATTTCAATACAAACTATGCGGCCAACGGACTGATAGCCAGGGAATTTGTTTTCAAAAATAAGAACTCGCTGAACATTGGTGGCAAGGTGACATTTGCCGGTGCACGTAGATTCTCTCCGATCGATACGATGGCAACGATTTACGAGCGCGAATACATCGAGAAGAGCAGTTTGAAAAACACACAGCGTTTTGGCACAGCTTACCAGCGTTTTGATTTGAGGATTGCTTACCGAATCAATGCAGCGCACGTTTCTCATGAAATTGCATTTGACTTGGTGAATGTAACCAACCGTAAGAACGTGTTGAAGTACAGCTATATTGATACGGCCCCATATTTCCGTCAGACCTATCAATTGGGCTTCCTGCCATTGTTTTATTACAAGTTGAATTTTTAAGGGGGTTCCCTATTTGAGTCCGGAATGGTTTCCGGAGATATTATTCCAAAAAGGGAAGGGGGAGGCAAAGCCTCCCCCTTCCCTTTTTGACGTTATTACTGAAATTTAAATCCCCCCAAATTTCAACCCGTGCAATAATTAAAATCTTGCTCCGATGTCCAATCGGCAACACATGTGAATAACGGTGGCCGCGCGCGGAGCGCGCGGCGACTATCTTCGCCCATTATGAGAATTCGTCTGAGTTTCTTAGCCCTGGCATGTATCGCCCTCTCTTCCTGCGTCACCAAAAAACAATTCCAAGCCCTCGAAGCCTCCAAAACTGAAATGGAAGCAACGCTCAAGCGCAAAAACGACGACTGTGTTGAAAAAAATGCGGCCCTCGTAGCTAGCATCGCCCAACTCGAAGCCGAAAAAGGTCAGAAAGAAAAACATATCTCCGCCCTCAAAGACACCATCGAAACCTGCCAAATGCAACTCGATGAAAATCTTCAGTACATCAGAAATCTTGGATCTTCGCTAGATGCACAACGACAAAATCTGGCCCAAGAAATCAACGAGAAAAACAAAACCCTAGCTACGAAAGAGCTAGAACTCAATACCGCACTGGCAAAGGCCGAAGCCGAACGCGCCCGTCTAGAGCAACTTCGCAAAGAACTTGAAAAAACATCGCAGCGCGTGAAAGACCTCGAAGCCGAACTTTCCAAAAAAGAACGCGCCGTTCGTGAACTCAAAGAAGCCATCGCCAAAGCGTTGGCCGGATTTGAAAAGCTCGACATCAAAGTGGAATACCGCAACGGAAAAGTCTATGTGATCTTGCCGGAGAAATTGTTGTTCGCTTCTGGTTCAATCGACGTGGATCCGAAAGGCCGCGAAGCCCTGATCGAAATTGGCAAAGCCCTCAACAAACAGCCCGATGTGCAAATGGCCATTGAAGGTCACACCGACAACGTTCCGATGAAAGGCGCCATCAAAGACAACTGGGATTTGAGTGTTTTGCGCGCTACCAGCATCGCCCGAATTTTGATTACCGATGCCAACATGAACCCCAAACGCATCCAAGCTGTAGGCAGAGGCGATACCCAACCGGTGGCCGGAAACGACACCCCAGAAGGACGTGCCAAAAACCGCAGAACCGAGATTGTGCTTACCCCTCAGCTCGATAAGATCCTCGAAATCCTGAATAACTAATCGGGATGATCCTCATCGCCGCCATCGAAAACCACAAAAATGCGGAAATCGATGCGCTTTGCGCGGACTACGTAAAACGATGCGGTCCGATGCATTCGGTGAAGCTCGAACTCCTCCCCGCAGCGCGCACGCCCGACCCCGAAACCCAAAAGGCCAAGGAATCTGAGACTTTGCTCAAATTGATGAAGCCGGGCGATACCCTGATTCTGTGCGACGAGAGAGGAAAAGCCTTCAGCAGCCGCGGGTTTTCAGCCTATATCGAAAAAACACTCTCGCAATCCCGCGGCAAAATCATCTTCGCCATCGGCGGGGCCTATGGTTTCACGGAGGAGGTGAGACAGAAATACCCCTGCATCAAACTGAGCGAGTTTGTATTCCCCCACCACCTAGCCCGTTTGGTCCTCACCGAACAAATCTATCGCGCCCTCAACATCGCCAAAGGCACAGGGTATCACCACGATTGAGGTTCATCTTGCCCAAAGCCCCTCCCCCGAACCAGCCCCAACCGATTTCACCCCAAAATCCCTCCCAATTTCGTATTTTTGTAAAATCCCATGAACCTAGAACAGGCGCTATCTGATCACATTGCCTCAGCCATCGAAACCCTCTTTGGCAGCAACCCATACCCCGTGAAACTCGAGCGGACAAACCCTGATTTTGCTGGGGATTACACTTTTGTCGTTTTCCCGCTGTTGCGCCTGTCGAAATCTACCCCCGAAGCCACCGCCAATGCCATTGGTGAGTCGCTCAAAGAAAACGCCCCCATCGTGGCCGATTTCAACGTGGTAAAAGGGTTCTTGAACATCGTTCTCAAAACCGATATATACGCCGATTTCCTCAAATCAGAGTGGAACAACGCATCGTTCGGACAAACATCGCTCGGTGCAGGCAAAAAGGTGATGGTGGAATATTCATCGCCCAATACCAACAAACCCCTTCACCTGGGACACGTGCGCAACAACCTCCTGGGCGTGTCGGTGGCAAACCTCTATAAAACAGCGGGTTACGAAGTAGTAATGGCCAACTTGGTCAACGACCGTGGTATACACATTTGTAAGTCGATGATCGCCTGGCAAAAATTTGGCAATGGCGAAACCCCCGAATCCACTGGGATGAAAGGCGACCACTTGGTTGGCAAATACTATGTGATTTTCGAGAACGCTCTTCGCGATCAAACCCTTCCGGTGATTGAAACTGCCATCGCTGGTAGTTGGACCCCCGAAGGCGATGTCGCCCAAACCAAATATGCCGCGATTTACGGTCAACTCCTACAAGCCACCGAAGAAAAGCAAATCTCAAAACTC
>CAMBTR010000037.1 GCA_945870885.1 Chryseobacterium gleum
CGTTTTAGTTTTTGGCTGTTGGCTTGATATCGTTCGTTTTCGAAATACTCGTTGGTGAAAGATTTGACCGACATGATTCCGCTGAGAGATTCTTCTACGATCACATTGTTTGCGGCGGTAACGTCTTGAACTTCTTTGGATTTCTTGCGAATAAATCTACCAAAAAGTAGGGCGATGATGATGATTGCGGGCAAAGTGGCGAGCATCATAACTGCCAATTTTGAAGAGGTAACAAAAAGCACAACCACGCCACCAATAAGGATAAGAATCTGACGAATAAACATCGCCAAGTTGGTTGTGAAGGCATCCTGAATTTGAGCCACGTCGGCTGAGAAACGACTGAGTAATTCGCCCACCCGATTCTGATTGTGGAAATTCATGTTTTGGCCGATGACACTTTTGAAGAGGTCGGTGCGCAGACCGTATGTCATGTCTTCCGTAACCCGAACATAAATGGCAATTCTGGCAAAACTAAAAAGGGCTTGAATGATAAAGAGGTATACAAAATAGATGGCTACTTTTTGCAGGGCTTCGGTATTTGGTGCTTTGGCGATATTGCCTCCGTTATAGACGAAAGCCCCATCCATTAAATCGCCGAGTAATTTTGGAAACATAAGGGAGGCACCAGCGCTGATGGCGAGGAAAATGGTCCCTAAAATAAACCAGGCGCGGTTTTGGGCCGACATATATCGGAATAGCCGGGTAGACTTTTTGAATGCGTCTAGGGATAATTTGGATTTAGGAATGTCGCGATCTTTTTGGTGTGGTCCAGCCATGGATACAAAGTTCTGCGTTTTTTGCAATAATGGTAGGGTAAATCGACAATTCCTTGTTTTTGGGATATGTGATTTAAGTTATGGGGGGTTGTGTGGATCGAAATGCAAGAAAAGTAGGTGCGGTATTGAGTGAATTGGTTTTGGACATGTTAGACTTTACATTTCCTCGCACTTGTGTTGTTTGTGGTGATTTATTGATAAGACAAGAACATGATTTGTGTTTTACATGCTATGTCAATTTGCCATTTTCAGTTTACGGACTGAGTAAAACCAATCCAATTTGCAGGGGTTTGGCTGGCAGGGTTCCACTAGAGTTGGGTTATTTTTTATTGGATTACAGACGCAATTCGGGTGTTTCTAAGATGATGAAGGCGATTAAGTATGAAGGAGCGGAGTCGTTGGCGGTTAAACTCGGTAAGGAAATGGGGGATCGGATAACGCGTGATCACGGCGATCCTGATTTTACCCATTTTGCGGTGATTCCTATGCACGCTTCAAAAGTGAGAAAACGCGGGTATAACCAGGCATTACGTTTGGCTGAAGGCATCACGGAGGTATTGAGTGGCGAACTAATTACGGATTTATTTTTGCAGCCAAATCGATCTATTTCGCAGACCAAAAAAAATCGTGCCGAACGATTAACATCTTCGGAAAGCAAGTACCAATTTAATCCAAAATACAAGGGATTTTCTTTGGGACATTTGTGTTTGGTGGATGATGTTATGACAACGGGATCCACCATTGAGTCGTGTCTAAAAAGTTGCTTACTTATAGATGACATTGGGATTGAAAAAGTGAGTGTTATGACTGCGGCTTGCGTTCTTTGAATCAAGGACTTTTTTCTATACTTTTGTATAAATTGAACTTATGAAAAAATTATTACTTGGTTTCGCGTTATTGTTTCTTCTAAAAGATGTGAAGGCTCAATACTCTTCATCTAACGTAATCGGTATCGTTGTTCCCCAATATATTACATCGGGTGATTCAACTAAGCGGTTACCGGCTTATGTGCGTTTGCGTTTAGACAATCTAAAAGCGAAATCTGACTACAGATATGTAGTTCGTGGTATTAAGTCAACTGATTTTGCTTCAAAATCAATTTCGCCTGGTGCCGGAAACCCATTATATGTTGATACTGCGGGAAATTACAGGTACTATTCAAGTACTGCTTATTGGACCGCCACCGCTGCTCCTAAGGGTGACGACACTTTAACCACCGGATTAATGGGTGAGTTTGAGGGTTGGTTCGGCCTTGTTGGAACAGGTAGTGTTAGTTATTGGACTCCGGGAAACAAAATTTATTTGGCAGTTATTGCAATTGGCATTACTACAGGTGATACAGTAAGAATGTATTGCAGTGACTCTATGACGGTTATCACGCCAAATGCGGCTGGTAATGTGAAAGGAACAGGCGTATGGGGTAAGAGCATGGCTCCGGCGAAGAGTTTTGTGGCATTGTACGATAATACTATGGGAATTGGACGTCCATTATCGGTTGGTCCCGTTGAAGGTGGCACATTTACTGGAAGCAATTTGTCGAGTTTAGTAGGTTATTATTCCACGAATGTTTGGAAAGTTTCTGGTAACTGGGCTGGAATCGTACCGAACAGTTTATCCAATGGTATAAAGCGGGTAGACAATCTTTCTTTGAAATCAGGAACGACCATTTTCGCCAATACGGATGCGGACGGATTATGGGGACCGAGCAAAAAGAATACGGTTAATCCTAAGGGTGGATATTTAAATCCCATTTATTTGGATTACGATGATGCGGCGTTAACGCCTACATTGGTAGAATTTTGGTCACGCACTTCATCAACCAAAGAAGATGTAGGTAAATACAGTGTTTATGTTTCTAGAAAATATAGCGGTGAGAAAGATCAAACAGTGCGTTTTTATGTTGCGGGTGGAACATGTACAAAAGGTGCTACAGCAGATTATACTTTAACTGAGCGTACGATTACTTTTAAAGGTTCTGGTAAAGCGACAAATGACACCACTGTAATTACAATTAACGATGATAATTCTGCGGAAGGTCCGGAAACAATCGTATTGGGTCTAGATCAGGCAAGTAACTGTGTAATTGGTGTTGAGAAGGCGCACACTATTACTGTTGTTGACAATGATATCGCGAATGTGATTGTTCAGAACACAACGGTTGTTGTTAAGGAAAATGCGGGTAGAATTGGAATGACATTGAAAATGGATAAGCCTGTTTCAACAGCTTCTAAGATGATGTTGTTGGTAAAAGGCAAAGGGGATTCAACCTACATTCCTTCTGAGTTTTCAATCGGAAAGAGCGGTAAAGATTCAACTTTTAATTTAGGTTCAACTACCAAGGGAGATTCAATTGTAATTTATGCCAAAGTATTTGACGATTTCAATATCGATCCAAACGACACAGTGCGCATGGTTTTACGTCAGATCACTGGAGGTGCTTACATCAAAGATTCAATTATCACATTGGTAATGTTGGACAATGATGGTCCAGCGACGATTGAGTTTATTGATAGCAAGTTGACAGTTACTGAGACTGTAGGTAAAGTATCGGTTAGAATGCGAATTGCTTCTCGTTCTGATGCGGATGCGGATTTTACTTTGCGTTGCTATACAGCATTGAGCTCTGCTTCGGAAGGTGTTGATTTTAAATTCAACCCTACATCTAAGATTATCAATATTACTAGCACTACAAAAGATACAATCATTGTAGATGTTCCATTTTATAACGACTATCTTTATGAGCCTACCAAAAAGGTGTACTTCGGTTTAGGCACTTTGTCTAATGCTAAAATAGCCAAAGGAAAAGATACGTTGATTATCACTTTGTTAAATGATGATTTGCCAATTTATAATATTGGTACCGTTAACAAGCAAACCAATGCAAATAAAGCTGCGGATAGTTTGAATGTTAAATGTCGCGTATTTGGAACTGTATATGGTGTAAACATGCGTACTGCAGGGATGAATTTCACAATTATCGACGGAACCGGTGGAATGGGCGTATATACTAACCCTAAGACATTTGGATATTCTGTTGCCGAAGGTGATAGTATAATGCTTCAAGGTACAGTAAGTCAGTTTCAAGGTGTTGTTCAAATGGATAAGTTGGATACCATCGTGAAGATTTCTGGTGGTAGAACTTTGAAAAAGGCAGTATATGTTCAAGGTGTAGATGAAACTACAGAATCTAAATTGGTTCAATTCCGTCGTGTAAAGTTGGTTGATGCTACCGAATGGCCTGCTACAGCTTTGGCAGCCAATGGATTCAAAAACGTACGTGTTATGAATACTTCTGGTCGTGTTGATACATTAAATATTGATGCTGAAACAGATATCGACGGTTCTTCTG
This sequence comes from Chryseobacterium gleum, assembly GCA_945870885.1. Lineage (GTDB taxonomy): Bacteria > Bacteroidota > Bacteroidia > NS11-12g > UBA955 > UBA955. The sequence continues at coordinate 4,126 of CAMBTR010000037.1, forward strand.
CTCCTGTAGGGTATTTCGATGTAACTGGTTTGGGTGGTCAGTTTGATAACTCTGCGCCTTACACCACGCGTTATGTATTGAGTCCTCGTTACATGAACGATTTGAAAGTATCTGCATTACCTACTGTGAATTTCACAAAGGCATCGGATCAAGTATTTGAGCCAGCGGATTCTTTCCGTATGGACTTCTCAGTGATTCCTGCCGATGAAAATTTCACTTTCGATGTAGCTATTGCTGGTGGAACTGCGGTTTCTCCAACGGATTATGATTTTGCGACACGCAAGATCAATGTTGTGAAGAACGTAAGTAGTTTCTTTATTCGTGCCAACATTACAGACGATGGAGATCCTGATGGAGATAAAACATTGATTTTCGCGATTCGCAACGGACAAGGCCCATGTTATTTGGGTAAAGACACATTGTTGACATTGTTAATCAAGGACAACGAAGCGAGTGTTGTGAAGCGTTTTGATGCTGGAAGTATCAAGATGTATCCAAACCCTACCAATGGTTCTGTGAAAGTTGATTGCAATCAGGCCATGCGTTCTGTGAAAGTTTATACGATGAGCGGTCAATTGGTTCGTGAGATGAACTTGGTATCTGGATCCAATCGTAGTGCTGAGTTTACGATGAATGGAACTCCAGGTTTGTATCGTGTTCAAGTTGTAACGGAATCTGGTGATATGTATAGTGATTTCTTAAGTTTCCAATAAGTTTTAATTTTAAATAGAATAAAAAAGGGGGGCTATGCCCCCCTTTTTTATTGGTCTTGGATTGATTTATGTAATTTCGCTAAGATTTGAAAGCGGTACTCCAATTCTTGAAATATGCAGGCAACCACAAAAGGTTAATTTTTGCCAATTTTATTTTTAACCTTCTCTATGTGTTGTTTCAGTTGGTCTCATTGATGATGATCATGCCCGTATTGCGTTTTCTTTTCTCAAAAGACAATGGCAATGCACAGGCGCTCTCTAGTAAGAATTTTGGTGTTGGACATTGGTTTAGCGACCAGTATCAGAACTTTATTACTTGGTTTGGTCATTTGGCAAAGGGGGAGCCATTTACCGCATTGGCCTATTTGAGTGTCGCCTTGGTTGTTGTTACGGTATTAAAAAATGGTTTCCGTTTTTTGGCCATGAATTTCATGGTATTGATTCGAAATCGCAGTATTCAAGAGATCAGACAGAACGTTTATCAGCGTTGCCTTGATTTGCCCATCGCTTATTTTAATAATGAACGGAAGGGCGATTTGATGTCGAGAATGAGTAATGATGTCAAAGAGATTGAGTTCGCGCTTATGGTATCCTTGGAAGCCTTGTATTTCCAGCCATTAAACATCTTATTATTTATGATTGCGCTGGTGATGTTATCGGCGAAACTCACCTTATACATCCTACTCTTTTTACCTATAACGGCCTTGATTATTGGTCTCATTGGCAGATCCTTGAGAAAGCGAAGTACTCGGAATCAGGAGTTATTGGGCAAGGTGATGACGGCCTATGATGAAACATTGGGTGGCATTCGCATCATAAAAGCATTTAACGCGGCAGGATTCTTTTTAAAGAAATACAAAGAGCAAGACGATGCCTATACCAAGAACAACATTGGCGTGCAGCGCAGATATGATTTGTCGTCTCCGATGAGTGAGACTATCGGTATAGGTGTAAGTGCTTTGCTTTTGTGGTTGGGCGGTAGCATGGTGTTCCGGAATGAGTTGGATCCGGAATTTTTCTTGACCTATTTTGCCATTTTTTCGCAGTTGATACCTCCGTTTAAAGCCTTTTCTAATGCCTTGTATGCCGCCCAGAAAGGTATTGCCAGTTTGGATCGAATTCAAGAGTTGGTGACAGCTCCCGTGACGGTTGAGGATCCAATTGATGCTCAAGTTCCAGCGTTTAATAGCAGTATTACATTAAAGAATGTGGGATTCAGTTATTTGGATGGCGCCAAGGTGATTGATGGGTTTGATTTAGAAATTAAAAAAGGGCAGACGATAGCGTTGGTGGGACCTTCGGGCGCGGGAAAAACTACACTAACCGACTTGTTGGCTAGGTTTTATGACGTTACGGATGGTGGTATTTTGTTAGACGGCGTGGATATACGCAAATTCAAGCAGGACGATTTGCGCAGGTTGATCGGCATCGTAAACCAAGAGAATATATTGTTCAATGAATCGGTGCGAAACAACATTGCTTTGGGCATACCAGAGACACCAATCGAAGCTGTTATTGAAGCGGCTAAGGCGGCCAATGCGCATGAATTTATCATGGAAATGGACCATGGTTACGATACTGAAATTGGGGAACGTGGAGGTAAGTTGAGCGGGGGTCAAAAACAACGTTTGGCGATCGCTCGTGCATTGCTTAAGGATCCTGAAATTTTGATTTTGGATGAGGCCACATCGGCTTTGGACAGTAACAGCGAGAAGGCGGTCCAGCAGGCTTTAGAGAAGCTTATGAGCTCAAGGACAAGCATTATTATAGCTCACCGTCTTTCTACCGTGATACACGCTGATGTTATCATTGTGTTGGATAAGGGTAAGATGATTGAGAAGGGTACTCACAATGAATTGCTGGAGCAGAAGGGGATGTATTTCAACCTCATTCAACTCCAACAATTACTATCCAATTGATTTATTGGAATTAAGTAAGCTGGGTCTTTATTTATCTACGCCATCTTCCCCGGAAACCTCTGTATTAGATTCCGCAAGGTTTTTTGAATCCTGAGATTCTGGCAATGCAATAGTATCATCAGCAGGAACAACGAGGGGCGTTTCTTCAGTTGTTGTCTCGATAACCACCGCTTCTTCTATTGGATCATAAGGTCTTGGGCCAATCAACACTTCCAAATCCGCTTTAAAGAGGATCTCTTTTTCTAATAAAGCTTTTGCTACTTTTTCTACCTCAGCTCTTTTATCGGTCAAAAGATCCTTGGTGATATCGTATGCTTTTTGAATCAATGCGCGAACTTCTTGGTCTATGAGTTCCGCTGTTTTTTCAGAATAAGGACGTTGGTAACCGTATTCGCCTTGAGGGTCATGGAAACTAACGTGACCTACTTTATCGTTCATACCATAAATCGTTACCATACTATAGGCAAGCTTGGTAATACGTTCCAAATCGTTTTGGGCACCGGTTGAAATTTTATCGAAGAAGATGGCTTCCGCAATTCTACCACCCAATGTCATACACATACTGTCCATCAATTGTTCTGTCCGATATAAATATTGCTCTTTTGGGAGATACTGAGCGTAACCAAGGGCAGCAACTCCGCGAGGGACGATAGACACTTTAAGCAATGGATCGGCATGTTCTAAGAACCAACCGGCAATGGCATGACCCGCTTCATGGTAGGCCACGATGGCTTTTTCTTCGGGGCTGATAATTTTATTTTTCTTTTCAAGTCCACCAATAACACGATCGATTGCATCTTGGAAATCTTGCATATCTACCGCCTCTTTGTTGTGACGGGCAGCGATTAAAGCAGCTTCATTACATACGTTGGCAATTTCTGCACCGGCAAAACCAGGGGTTTGGGCTGCCAATTTGTGTGCGTCGACATCGGTAGAGAGTTTTGTAAGTGGTTGAAGGTGAACGTGGAAAATCTCTTCACGACCTTGAAGGTCAGGTCTATCGACAGAAATTTGTCTATCGAAACGTCCTGGACGCATCAAAGCGCTATCCAAAATGTCTGGTCGGTTTGTAGCGGCCATAATGATAACGCCACTATCAGTTCCAAAGCCATCCATTTCTGCAAGCAATTGGTTTAGGGTATTTTCGCGCTCATCGTTAGAACCTTGCACGAGATTTTTTCCTCTAGCTCTTCCAATGGCATCAATTTCATCGATGAAGATAATACAGGGTGCTTTTTCTTTTGCTTGTTTGAAAAGGTCACGAACACGGGAAGCGCCCACGCCGACGAACATTTCTACAAAGTCGGAGCCAGATAGTGAGAAGAAGGGAACGCCCGCTTCACCGGCTACGGCTTTGGCCAATAAGGTTTTTCCTGTTCCTGGAGGGCCAACCAGAAGTACGCCTTTGGGAATTTTACCACCGAGATTGGTGTATTTCTGAGGATTTTGCAAGAAGTCGACAATTTCCATGACTTCTAACTTTGCCTCTTGAAGTCCGGCTACATCTTTAAATGTTTTGTTAACCTTGGTATCTTTATCAAAAAGTTGAGCTTTGGAGCGCCCGATATTAAAGATGCTGGCACCACCGCCACCGCCGCCGCCGCCGCCACCCATTTTGCGGAACATCATATTGTAGAATATCAAGAAAATACCAATGAAGAAAATCCATTGAAACAATTCGCCAAATAAATCACTTTGAGATTCATATTGAATCACCATTTCATTGGGGTCGATATTTTTTTCGGCCAATGTTTTCTTTAAATCTGTAATCTCATTATTGAAATAGCCTTTTTCAATTTCAAAACTGTAGTTGGGTTCTACGCCACCTAGGTAATCTTTGCTCTTGCGAACGCCATATTTTTTCTGTTGAATGGCATCAGGTGTTAGGAAGACTTCAACTATCCTGTCGTTTACAATTACAATTTTCTTAACGTCACCTTGAATGATCATATCACGCACTTCCTTCCAGTTGGTAGTCTTCCCTGCATTTTTGGGCAAGAAGAGCATGGCCATGAGAATTAAAAAAAGTGCGCCATAAATCCAGTAAGGATTGAAACGGAATCCACCCGGTTTTTTATTGTCGGGGGTCGGTCGGTTATTTTCCATGTTGCGTCTGTGTAATCAAAGGTTAAGCCAATTGTAAAATCAGTCTTCAAAAGTACGATTTTAGACAAGGAATTAATAGGAATTGCGCCGTTTAGTCATAATTATTGGATTGAACTGCAAATTTGTCTGATGAATCTTCCACAAGCGATTTAATTGAGATTGTTAGATCGTTGCATGATAGTATTGGGAGTTGACCAAACAATAGAATCATCCAGCCAGTAATCCAGTTTTTCCCTACTGCGGAAAGTGATGGTTCGATTGATGTAAATTGAAGAAAAAACGCAAATAATTATACTGATTTCGTTGAAACTATAAAATTGGGACAAATTTTGGTGTGAGGATTAATATCACTTTTTCTAATATTACACGACGCACCCAACGGTTATTTGTGGAAAGAATGTTAATATTGTGAAAGTTTAAAATATGAGCGATATTATAAAATACATTAGGGCAAATAAAAAGATGGCAATTGGCCTGCTAGTCTTGGTATTAACCACATTTGGATGGGTTAAATTCATAGAAATCAGTCCTAAATCGGGCCCAAGTGTTTATGCTATAAGTACTGCAGATTCTGTGATATCTATCTTAGATAAGATGAGCGAAGATGAGTATTTGAAAATAGCCATCGATAAATTATCTATTTTTCAATCCAATCAAGAATTGGAATTCAAAAAATTGCGGAGATATATAGATAACCGTGTAAAATCAAACGACGATTCCTATGGGATGTCGTTATTATTAATAACTCATGGTTTGGAGTGCGATGAACGAGGGGAGTCAGATTCAGTGCAGTACTATTTAGACGAAGCAGAGAGTTTGCTACCAGTGGGTTCAGACAAATCCTATTATTATCATTTGAAGTCGGTCCATTTGATGGGAAAGCGAGAATTTCGTGCAGCTAAAGAATTGATTAACAAGGGTTTGGCGGAGGCGACTAAATTCAATGATTTACATGTCAGAACTACTTTATTAAACAATTTGAGTATGATTTATTTTTATCAATCACTTTTTGGCGCGGCTTCGAAATGTTTTTTAGAGGTTTATGATAACTATCCCAAGGATGAGCCAATGCCTGCAATTTTGATTAATAATATCATTTCATTAAAAATTGCGGAAAAGAATTATAAGGCTGCAGATGAATTTTGGAAAAAAAATGAGGCAATCATTGAAGCTGCCAAGGACCCTTATTCACGAGGTGTTTTGGCTATGAATAAACTTCAAATCAATATTTTGTTGGGAAGGTGGGACCAGAGTGCCGCCTTGTTAAGTTCAATGCCAGATTCCACAATTTTACCCGAATTTAGAATAGAGTTTTTGGGCTGTAGATTAAAGCAGCAAATGCAGGTTGATGCGTCTAAGGTTACCGCCATGGTAAAATCGCATGTACCGTGGATTGCAGATAATTATTGTAAGGCAATTTTGGGGATTAATGAGTCTATGGAATATTCAGTTATGGAAAATCCGGATTTATTTGATTTGGATAGTTTATCGATTTGGCATGACAGGCTTAAGGTTCAATTTAAAGAGAATCCGCGGGCCAATGGACACCACTATCGTTTAATGGCTAAAATATTGAAGTCGAAAGATGATCCTGACAAGGCATACATAGCGCTCAATCAATCGATGGAATTTGAGAATGAATTCCTGAATTTTCACGATTCGATAACCAAAGCAGATTTTACGGCAAAGAAGGAATTGGAGTTGTTGAAGAATTCTCAGTTGGAATATCAATTGGAGTTGTCTAACAGAAAGAAGATTTCCAATTACACTTATGGCCTGTTCGCCTCTCTTGGATTAATTCTCATACTTACCGCTTTATTCTTTTGGATGAAACAGCGAATTAAGCAAAGAGAGTTGGCGATGGCGAATTATCAGTTGTCTTTACAAAGAGAGGAAAAATCTCACATTCAGAAGGAAAAGGAAATGAATGAACGCATCATTCATATGAGTGAATTGGTATTGTCTAAGAGTATGGAGATTAGTAAGAAGCTGAAAACCATCAAAACTGAAAACCCTCAAGAATTGGACTCAATCCGAAAAGATCTGGAAGCGATGAGTAGGGTTGAGAATACCACAAGGCCGCAGCTGGCAGATTCTAAGATTAAAGAGCAAGGCGATATTTTTGACCATTATCCAGCCTTGAAAACCTTGAGTCTCACAGAAAAACGGATTTTTATTTTGAGTGTGGATGGTTATAAATCAAAGGACATTGCTGCAATTGTGGGTGTTACCCCTCAATATATTCACAATGTTAGGTCTAAGATTAGGAGAATTTTAGGCATCGATAATAGCACCCACTGGGAGTCCTTTAAAGAGAAATCTTAAAGTCCTGGAAAGCTTGTCCAAGGGTAAAAACATCTTCATAGGAATTGTACATGGGTGCAGGTGCAATCCGAATGACGTTCGGCTCTCTCCAATCTACAATGATATTGGCTTTTGCAAGAAAATCAAACAATGCCTTTCCGTCGTGGTTGGTCAATAAACTCAATTGAGCACCTCTTTCGTTTGGGTCTTTGGGTGTTATAATATCGAATTTCAAAACGGGATTCAATTGCTTTGCTTCGTCTAATACATAAGATAGGAAAGAAGTTAGGTTTTTACTTTTGTTCCTTAGGTTAGAAATTCCGGCTTGATGGAATAATTCTAAGCTTGCCAAATGAATCGCCATTCCAAAGACGGGCGCGTTGCTCATTTGCCAACCGGCAGCACCAGGTTCTGGGATATATCCCCTTTTCATTTGAAAGCGCACATCTTCTTTATGACCCCACCAGCCGGAAAGGCGAGGTGTTTTTGGATTTAATCCATGTCGGCCATGAATGAAAACCCCCGATACATTGCCTGGGCCGCTGTTTAGATATTTGTAGGAGCACCATGCGGCAAAATCGACATCCCAATCGTGAAGTTTCAAATCGATATTCCCGGCAGTGTGGGCTAGGTCGAACCCGGCCATAGCACCCACCTTGTGCGCGGCTTTGGTAATTTCAGGAATATTGAAAAGTTGACCTGTATAATATTGAACACCGCTAAAAAATGTTAGGCAGAGTTGATCTCCTAATTCAGCGATGGTATTCATAATATCATTATGCCTTAGGGTGTTTTCGCCTTCTCTAGGAGAAAGTTCAACTACGGCGTCGTTATAATCAAGGCCATAAGATTCTACTTGACTTTGCACGGCATACATATCGCTTGGGAAAGCGCCTGCTTCCATTAGGATTTTGTAACGAAGGGGTTTGTAGTTTCCTTCTGCATCGGTCGCAAAAGTGGGTCGGTAAAAACTGAACATCAACAGGTGAAGGTTGACGGTAAGTTGATTCATTACAACGACTTCGTGAGGCAGTGCTCCGGCAATTTCGGCTGTATATTCCGTAAGAAATTTATGATAATGAAACCAGGGTTTACGACCGTGGAAATGTCCTTCAACACCCCATTTTGCCCAATCCTCTAATTCATTGATGATCGCTTCTTTTGCCGATTTTGGCTGAAGTCCAAGTGAATTACCGCAGAAATAAATGCTTGTTTCATTGTTTTCATTGGTTGGGAAGTGAAATTGGTTACGGAAGTCGCGCAATGAATCATTTTGATCCATTTCTTTGGCGAAGTCTAGTGTATTTTGGAATGAGGTACTCACAATGCAAAGGTAAGCGCTAATTTTTGAAGGGAGTAATTTGCAAATCATTGTATTATTTGGCTGTTAAGTCATTAATTTGCAATCAAGTGAAAATCGAAGACGCCATAAAGCAGAAGAAATTTGATTCGCCGTTGCATAAGGCGACGTTAAATCTCATGTATACAGCGAATTGGCTTCACGGGGAATTTCGCGATTTATTTAAGGCGTTTGATATCACGCATCAGCAGTATAACGTTCTTAGGATTTTGCGAGGGAAATATCCAGAATGTGTGAATCCTACAGAGATCAAGGAGGTCATGTTGGATAAAAATCCAGATATCACTCGTTTGTGTGATCGCTTGTTGCTGATGGGATTGATAAATCGTGCCATTGACAAAACCAATCGAAGGAAGATGAAAATCATCATCACGGAAAAGGGGATGGCGCTTTTGTTAAATATCGAACCGGTGATGAAAGCGAGAATGAACGATTTGTTTGCCGAAGTGAAGATCGATTATGACAAATTCAACGATATGTTGGATTCAATGCGGGGTTAATTCAACTTTTGCACGAGTGTTAGTCCGTCGCGGATTGGCATCAATGTAATTTGCAGGTTATCATGACTTTTGAGGTATTGGTTAAACGCATGCATGTTTTGCGTATCCTTATCGTTTTGAAGATCGGTTTCATTTATCACGCGCTTACTCCAGAGGGTATTATCAAATAAAATCACACCATTCACTGGGAGCAAGGGCAAACAGAGGTCGAGGTAGGCGGTATAATTTGATTTATCCGCATCAACAAAAACAAAATCGGGGTGGATTTTTAGATTGGGGATAATGGAAAGGGCTTCACCAATGTGCCATTGAACGGGATGATTGGGGTTGTTTTGATTCCAAAAAGTATGTGTTTTATGGGCGATTTCGGAATCGGCTTCTATGCTGTGGAGTTCGCTCGATTTGGGAAGGTTTTGCAGCATGCAGGCAGTGGCGTAACCGGTAAACGTACCAATTTCGAGTATGCATTGGGGTTGTTTTAGGGCTACAAGTGACAACAATAATTGACCTTGTAGGTGTCCAGAAAGCATCCTAGGGTTAATCATTTTTTTCCAAGTGAAATCATTGATTGCCTGTAAAAAAGGGGATTCAGGCGAGCTCATTTGCTCACAATATTGATGAATTTGGTCTTGCCAGTCGTGGTGCATGATTTTCTTACAAATTTCATGTTGTTTTTCTGAATCAAAAATCTATTTTCGCGGTAAGTAAGAATTTATGTATTGGACACTGGAATTGGTTGGATATTTGGACGATGCTCCATGGCCGGCCACCAAAGACGAGTTGATTGATTATGCAATCCGTTCTGGAGCTCCTTTGGAGGTAATGGAAAACCTTCAAGAGTTGGAAGACGACGGTGAGCCATATGAGAGTATTGAAGAAATTTGGAGTGATTATCCTTCGGATGATGACTACTTCTTTAATGAAGACGAACTTTAATCTTTGGTAAAGAGAAAAAAATGGTCAGATTTATCTGGCCATTTTTTGTTGTGAGAGCATTTCAAAAATGGTTGCTCTCAATTTTTCGATATTCCAATTGTTGTGCGCTGATATAAAAACAGCAGGCGCAATTTCCTTTGCAATCCAACTTTTTTCAAATTGTTCTATCGTCATGCCGGTGCTTCCTACAAAGAATTCATCGTCATCGCTTTCATGAAAGGCATCAACCTTATTAAAAACTATGAGTTCGGGTTTGCTACCGGCCCCAATTTCGTGCAGAATCTCTTTCACGCTCATCATCTGTTGTTCAAAGGCGGGATTTGAAATATCAACCACATGAATCAAAAGATCGGTTTCCATCGCTTCAGCCAATGTACTTTTGAAACTCTCAATGAGCAGCGTGGGCAGCTTTCGGATGAATCCTACGGTGTCTGAGAGCAGCAGAGGGACCATATCGCCCATCCCATCTGGGTTTGGTATAACGACTTTTCTTACCGTGGCATCGAGCGTGGCGAACAATTTGTTTTCAACCAACACATCGGAACGACTCATGAGATTCATGATGGTACTTTTCCCAACGTTGGTATATCCCACTAGGGCGCATCGAAAAACACCGTCACGACTTTTTCTTTGGGTAAATCCAACTTTCTCGATTTCGGTGAGTCTGGTTTTGAGCAAAGAAATTTTATCGCGCAGTACTCGTCTGTCTGTTTCGATTTCCTTTTCCCCTGGCCCTTTCATTCCGATACCCCCTTTTTGTTTCGATAAGTGAGTCCACATTCCTGTAAGTCGGGGCAGCATAAAAATACTCTGCGCCAACTCTACTTGCGTTTTGGCCTGCGCCGTTTTTGCGTTGTTGGCGAAAATATCGAGAATGAGGTGGGTACGACTTAAAATCTTAGTGTTTTCAATTTCTGTTTCGATATTTCTCACTTGGGCGGGGGTGAGTTCATCATCAAAAATGATCAGATCGATTTTGTTTTTCTCAACATACAACTTGATTTCTTCAAGCTTTCCTTTTCCCACATAAGTTTTGGGTTGAGGGTGTTCAAGGTTTTGGATGAATCGTTTTTTGGTAACTGCACCGGAGGTATAAACCAGTTGTTCTAGCTCATCTAGCGTTTCTTCGATGGGCATGGTTTGTTTGGGCGTATTGACCCCAACTAAGATGGCAGTTTCTATTTTTATGTCGTTCGTATGCAAGGTATGGGCGAATTCTAAAATAATTCCATGCAAAATTAGGTCAGAGCTTGGCATTTCGATGTCATACATGGATTTTTGACCTAGTGAAAAGTAAATTGTTGATTTGGGTTTTGTTTCTGCTGTGGCATTCGCTCTGTAATGGGCAAATGACGCGCATTAGCGATCAGCCTAAATTAACCCAGAAGCGTTCACAATTTCACCGGGCGATAGGGACTGTTGACGGACATACGTTGATGCTGAGCTATGGCGATGATCGAATGTCGAATGGTTTTGTTCTGGAGCGATATACGGAGGGATTGGTTTTTGAAAACGACAGAAAGTTTGAAGTGGCGAACAAACAAATTGTGCTGAAGGTGTTTATGGCGGATTCGATGCTGTATTGGATTTGCGCAACCAAAATAAAGCGATCGGCCATCAAGGTTGTCGTTCATTCTGTTTCTGCATCATTGATCGGCGATATTTCTGTAAAGGAGATTGGTACTTACAATACCGGCGACATCGAAATTGATCAATTTGAGGTAGCAAGTTCACCCAATAAAAGAAGATGGGCGATTGTGGCTTTTGGAACTGCCGGTCAGCGAACAAGAGAGGCTTTAGGCACCGAAGTGTGGATGTTACGGGCTGATTTGGACGGAGCCGAAACTAGAAGTAGTTTTATTTTAACGAGTGAGCGATGGAGTCCTGCAGACCTAACTTGGAAGTCGGTTGTATTGGACGATAGTGGAAAGGTTTTCGCAATTTATGAGGACAAAGATTACGGGGGAACGGGATTGCTAGGTGGTCGCAAGCAGTTAAATCATTTTCACTGGGTAAAAAATGGCGGAGATAGTTTGATGCGCGGTGATTTGGTTGTGGAGGGCGATGTTTTGGATGCGGTGGCGGTGCTTCACACAACGACACAGGCGCTGCGGGT
>CAMBTR010000038.1 GCA_945870885.1 Chryseobacterium gleum
CGTTAGACTTATCCAAGTTTTCTTCAAAACGAATCAAGTTGCTATCAACGGCCCAATGGGTTTGGGTGAAGATTTCGTTTGCGCTATCCTCAAAGAAATCAGGATAAAAGACAGTGATTCTAGCCGCCGTACCGATTGATGAATCCCTGCGGGACGTATCACTAGAATTACATCCAGAATTTAGAAGATGTAAAATAATGGTTGAAAAACCTATCGCTAGTTGGAGTCTATGTCGGAGCAATGACATCAACGGTGTTTGGGTTTTTGTATGATAAGCCTTTGTCCCACTTGGATATTGTTTGATCGCAAGTGATTCCATGTTTTAATCTGGGTTACCGTAACTCCGTGGGTTCGAGCAACCAAACTCAGTGTTTGTCCGCGCCTAACAACGTGAATGATTCTAGAGGAGTTGCCTGATTTTGCGGGTGCGTGATATGCTGCGGCTCCTGCAACGTGGGCACCACGGGGTACTGATTTTGGATAGGCGTAGGGTGCGCGATAGTTGGTAGGGACGTATGCTCCTTGAAATTTGGCAAATGAAGCAGCGCTATCAAATCGATCAATGAAATCCATACTCGCGGAATAGGGCATCAAAATGACACTATTGGTCGCCATGTCTGTATTTTGATTTAACAACTCTTGATTCAGGCCCGTTAAATTGTGTTGGCTGCCCAAATATTCATTAATTTTCCCCAAATGCATCGTAGAATCAATCTTGGTTGGAGCTAATACGATACTTTGATCATTGTGCAATTCGTTTTTGCCTTTTTGTGTAAAGTTTAGCACATAAGCTACTGCAATAAATTTGGGAACATAGTTCTGCGTTTCTTTGGGTAAAAACGGCAATACTTCCCAGAAATTGGTTCTTCCACCGCTTCTGCGAATGGCTTTTTGTACGTTGCCAGGGCCACAATTGTAAGAAGCGATGCTAAATAGCCAGTTGTTAAAAATCGACTGAGAGTTTGCAAAATATTCACACGCTTTCTGGGTACTAGCAACGATACTCTTACGATCGTCGCAAGGATATCCGATGCGCATCCCCATCAACTTGCCTGTATAGGGCATAAACTGCCAAAGGCCTGTTGCTCCGCACCATGATACCGCACTCGGATTTAAGTTGGATTCAATAACAGAAATGTATTTCAATTCAGTAGGTAGGCCATTTTTATCCAAAATTTCCTCAAAAATGGGGAAATACAATTTCATTCTCTCGTGGATTTGGTTAAAGTAACTATCGCCGTAACCTAAGTAGTAGCGAATGTGTTGTTCTACCAAACGATGATATTGAAAGGGAATAGTACTTCCAATTTGTAACATCATTTCTTCGAATTCCCTTCCGTTTCTATAACGTTGTTCTACATGATTTACGGGGGAGTGTGAAGGGATATTGCCCAACAATTGCTGGGTAAGGCTATCGATTCTCGCAATGTGATTCTCACCCATTGGATTCAATGGCGCTTGGGCATTAACATTCGAAAATGTCATAATAGCCACTGTGATTGCGATGAAGAATGGTTTTATCATTTTGTTCAAAAGTAACTCCGTTAAAGTTCGCTTGTGATAAGCAAAGACTGAGCCATAAATAAAGAGCACTCAACAAATGTGTATATTTGTAATAATCTAAATGTAGGAATGGTGCGAAGCCTTTACTATCTTAGAGGTACCAAAAATCATACAGTCCGTGGCATTGTCAAAAAATATTTTATCGCCGGAATCCCAAGCGCAGACGCAGTTGCAATCGGTTGCTCAATTTTTTAAAGGGGGCACTTTAAATATTGGAATTCCCAAGGAGGTGACATTTCAAGAAAATCGCGTCCCGCTCACACCTGCTGGTGTGGCTTATTTTACCAGCAACGGACACCGAATTGTGATTGAATCGGGCGCTGGCCGAAATGCAAATTTTTCGGATATCCAGTTCAGTGAGGCGGGTGCGGAAATTGTTCATTCCAATAAAGACGTTTACTCTTGTGATACGATTTTAAAGATTGACCCACCAACTTTAACCGAAATCGAGTTGATGAAATCAGGTCAGTTGTTGATTTCTGCATTGCAAATCAATCAGTTGGATTCAGTGCTATTGCGAAAATTGATGGAGAAAAAAATCAATGCGATGGCGTATGAATATTTGGAAGACGATGGTGGTACGCGGCCGATCATTCGTGCAATGAGTGAAATCGCGGGAACGGCTAGTATTCTTATCGCAGCAGAATACTTAAATAATACTCATATCGGCAAAGGAGAGTTGTTGGGTGGATTTGCAGGTGTTCCACCGACACAGGTTGTGGTGATTGGTGCCGGTGCGGTGGGTGAATTTGCCACGAAAGCAGCTTTGGGATTGGGAGCAAACGTGAAGGTGTTTGATAATAACATGTACCGACTTCGTAGAATCCAGAAATCGTTTGGATTCCATTTATATACCAGTACTATTCAGCCCCAAGTGATTAAAAATGCCATCGCAAGTGCCGATGTTGTAATTGGTGCTTTAGCTGGCAATACCGCAAGAAGTCCAATCGTAGTTTCAGAAGAAATGGTGATGGGAATGCGCGCTCATTCAGTTCTAATCGATGTAGCCATTGATCGCGGTGGAAATTTCGAAACCAGTGAGGTAACCAACCACGAAAAACCTGTATTCCACAAACACGATGTCATCCATTACTGCGTCCCAAATATCGCCTCGCGTGTAAGTCGTACCGCCAGCTATACGTTGAGCAACGTCTTTACTCCAATGCTAGATGAAATGGCGCAAATGGGCGGCTTTGGTGAGTTTTTGAAGATGAAAGCGGGTGTTCGGAAGGGGACTTACTTGTATCGTGGAAGCCTTACCAATAAGAATTTGGCTGATAAGTTTGGGATCAAATACCACGACATCGATTTGATGGTGGGATTGTTTATGTAATTCGATTTATCCGATTTGATGATGCAGTTTTTCGGCTTTGATGCTTGAGAAATGCGTTTCGACGCGACTCGCGTGTGTATCGGTAATTAAAATCTGACCGAAAGATGTTTCGCCAACCAATTCGATAAGTCGTTGCGCACGATCAGCATCAATTTTCTCGAAAATATCATCGAGCAACAGCAGCGGGCATTTTTGGGTCACCGATTGAAAGTATCTGTACTGAGCCAATTTCAGGGCGATGATGAAGCACTTAATCTGACCTTGAGAGCCGAATTTCTTCAATGGCAATCCATCCAAGTTGAATTGTAAATCGTCTTTGTGAATGCCAAAAGTAGTCCGTTGCGCCGCCGAATCAATTCGGTGATTGTTGTATAAAATATCGGCAAAACTACCTTCGCTCAACGTGCTTTCGTATTGCAATTCTGGCGTTTCCTTACCTTGGCTTAAATCCTTGTAGATAGGCACAAAAAACTCCAAAAATTTCTCGATAAACTCCTTACGTTTCGCGTAAATCAGCCCGCCCGTAGGGATAAGTTTTGAATCAAAGCTACCCAATAAATCTGGATCAATGAACCGACCTTGCATGTTTTTTAGCAAAGCATTTCTTTGGTCTAAGGATTTTTTATATATGCTTAAATTTTGAAGATATGCGGCATCAATCTGACATAAACTGAGGTCGATGAACTTTCTACGGTCCTCGCTACCGCCCAGCACCAAATCGATATCGTAGGGCGTAATAAAAACGGTTTGAATCAACCCAATATGATCCAATAATCGTGGATAGGGTTTGTCGTTTTTCTTGATGGTCTTCTTGCCCGATTCAAATTGAACCAGAATTTCGGCAGGCATTTCCCCGTCAAATTTCCCTTTGATCGTAAAAAAGGTGTGCTGATGCTGTATGATTTGACTGTCTATGCCGTTGAAATAACTCTTGGCGTTGGCCAAGTAATGAACCGCATCTAAAATGTTGGTTTTCCCAATGCCGTTGGCTCCAGTAATCGTATTTATCCCATTGCAAAATTCCAACGATAACTCATTGTGGTTCTTGAATTGAAACAGTTGCAATTTGGATAAATACACTTGGCAAAAGTAATTCAAATGCTTGGAATGCTATTGATTTCAAGGCAGTTTGAGTTATGCTAAATTGTCCACATTGCGAATGGGTTTTTTCGTTTTGATTTAACTTCGTTACTTCAATCGCATGCCAGTTTTTTCTCATTTACACGTCCATACTCAATACTCGTTATTAGACGGGGCAGCCAGTATTAAAAGCTTGGTGAAAAAAGCCAAGGCTGATGGTATGCCTGCGATGGCAATCACAGATCACGGGAATATGTTTGGTGCGTTTGAGTTTTATCAAGCCGTAACCGCCGAAGGGTTGATGCCTGTTATTGGCTGTGAGTTTTATGTGGTTGAAGATCGATTTCAGAAATCTTTTACCCAAGGGGCAAAAGACAAGCGATATCATCAACTATTGTTGGCGAAGAATCAAAAGGGGTATGCCAATTTAAGTAAACTATGTTCACTCGGTTATTTAGAGGGTTTGTATAGTAAATATCCTCGCGTAGATCGCGTTTTGATCGAACAATACAGCGAAGGCCTAATCGCCACAACATGCTGTATAGGTGCGCAGGTGCCTCAAGCCATACTCTGGAAAGGGGAGGAAGAGGCCGAAAAGGTCTTTTGTGATTGGCATAGGATTTTTGGTGATGATTATTACATTGAGCTTCAGCGACATGGCCTTAAGAATTTGGATGGCACGGGGATTTCGCAAGAAGATATCAATCAAACCTTGATTAGATTTGGCAAAAAATACAACGTCCATGTCATAGCAACGAACGATTCCCATTATACGGAAAAGACGGATGCCAATGCCCACGATATTTTGTTGTGTATCAATACCGGTGAATTTCAAAGCACCCCAAAAGCAAGCAACGAAGAAGGTGGAAAAGGATTTCGGTTCGCGTTTCCTAACGATGAATTCTTCTTTAAATCACAAGCCGAAATGTCGGCCCTTTTTCATGATATACCAGAGGCATTGGACAATACCAATCGATTGTTGTCGACCATTGATCCGCCTAAACTGTCAAGAGATATCGTACTTCCCAATTATGAATTGCCCATAGGATTCGATGACCAAAACGTTTTTCTAAAACACTTGGCTTATGCCGGCTGTATGAAGCGTTATGGTGGGGTGATTCCTTTGCCAGTGCAAGAACGATTGGATTTTGAATTGAATACGATTACCCATTCGGGATTTGCAGGTTACTTTTTGATCGTCCAAGATTTTACCACTGCAGCACGCGAAATGGATGTTTGGGTTGGTCCAGGTCGTGGTTCCGCCGCCGGCAGTTTGGTGGCCTACTGCCTTGGAATTACCAACGTAGATCCTATAAAATACGATTTGCTTTTTGAGCGTTTTCTGAATCTTGAAAGGGTGAGTATGCCCGACGTGGATATTGATTTCGACGATCAAGGTCGGGATCGTGTAATCCAATATGTTGCCAAAAAATACGGTGAACGTCGCATCGCACAAATTATCACCTATGGTACGATGGCTGCCAAAAGTGCCATTCGCGATGTAGGTCGTGTCTTGCAATATCCTTTACAGAGTACCGATCGTTTATCCAAATTGGTGGTTGGGAATTTGAACCTACAAACGTTACTTCATGCGAATCCTGATGATTTAGCCAAAGACGATACCAAAAACTTGAAACCCGAAGAAATCGATGCGATTCGGGAAATTCAGAGGGTATATCAAGGGAAGGACGACGCGTCCAAGGTGCTTCACGATGCAGAAAAACTTGAAGGCAGCGTAAGAAATACCGGTGTTCACGCTTGCGGAATCATTATCGCACCGCAGGATATTGAGGATTTGGTTCCGGTGGCTTTGTCAAAAGAATCGCATTGGATTCAAGTGCAGTATGATGTCAACCAGATTGAAAAAGCCGGATTACTCAAAATGGACTTTTTGGGCCTGAGTACGCTTACCATCATGAAGGATGCCATTAAGTTAATTAAAGAAACCACGGGCGATGTGATTGAGTTGGATTTGATTCCACTAGATGATGTCAAAACGTATGAGTTGTTTCAACGCGGAGATACCAATGGTGTTTTTCAGTTTGAAAGTCCAGGGATGCAAAAGTATATGCGTGAACTCAAGCCAACGCATTTTGGAGATTTGATTGCCATGAATGCTTTGTTTCGACCGGGGCCGTTGAAATATATCCCGGATTTCATTGATCGAAAGCACGGTAGAAAGCCTGTGGAGTTTGACCTTCCCGAAATGGAAGATTACCTCAAGGAGACCTATGGAATTACCGTTTATCAGGAACAGGTGATGTTGCTGAGTCAGAAAATCGCAGGGTTTTCAAAGGGTAAGGCCGATGAGCTGCGCAAGGCGATGGGTAAGAAAAATAAGAGTATCATCGACAAGTTGAAGGGGGATTTTATGGCTGGGGCGACAGAGAAAGGCTACCCTGAGAAAGTATTGGAGAAGATTTATTCCGACTGGGAAGAATTTGCGCAGTATGCATTTAATAAGTCACATTCAACGTGTTATGCGGTTATTGCTTTTCAAACGGCTTACTTAAAAGCCAATTATCCGGCTCAATTTATGGCCGCGGTGTTGAAGAGTAACATGGGTGATATCAAAAAGATTACCTTCTACATGGAGGAATGTCATAAGCAGGATATAAAAGTGCTGGGCCCTGATTTGAATGAGAGTAGGAGTGTGTTTACGGTGACAAAAAGCGGGCAGATTCGTTTTGGATTGAGCGCGGTGAAAGGAGTGAGTGAAGTTGCGGTGAATGAAATTTTAAAGGAACGCGACGATAAAGGTGTGTTTAAGAGTTTATTTGATTTATCGACCCGGGTTAACCTGAGGTCTGTGGGCAAACGCACACTGGAATCAATGGCAAAAGCTGGTGTATTTGATTTTGATCCGCGATACCACAGGGCTCAATATGTGAAGGAAGATTCAAATGGTGTAAACGGGATCGAATTGGCGGTGAGGTATGGTACTCGAATTCAGCATGAGCGCTTTACGGGTCAGATGGGTCTGTTTGGTGGTGGTGCGAATCTGGATAATGTAGAGCCGAAGTTGCCTCAAGTAGACAAAATGACTTTGCTAGAGGAATTGAAAGAGGAAGAAGAGTTGGTAGGGGTATTTTTGAGTAAGCATCCTCTGGACGATTTCAAATTTGTATACGACAGTATTGTAACGCATTCGGTGAAGGAGTATCGCGAGAATCTTGAGAATAAGGCTCCGATTCTTTTTCAGATGATGGGTATAATAACCAGTGCCAAAGAGTTTATGAGTCAGAAAGGTAATCCCTATGCTCGATTCAATTTTATGGATTACTCGGGAACGGTAGAGATTTCGATTTTTACCGATAAGTATTTGAAATTCAAGAACTTAATTGATAAGGATTATATATTACTAATTCAAGGTCAGACCGATTATTCTAAAGCCAAGGACGAGATGCGATTGAATATCAACGCGATGCAATTGGTTTCGGAAATCGATGCGATGGCTCTTTACAAGTCGGTGCATGTTGAAATGACCCCCTCAGATTTGGAACAAGGCAAGCATCAAATCGTAAGTGATGTATTGAGTCAGTTTCCTGGGAAATGTGCGTTATATTTCAATTTTTACGATGCGGATGATAATATGACCGTGAGGATGGTTTCCAAAGCGGGATTAAATTTTGTTTCTGAGGTGAGGGAGATGTTGGATGAAATGGAAGTAAAATATGCCCCCAAATTGGATGAACGTTGGGTACCAGAAAGAAAAGATGAAAGTCGCCGGTTTTACAATAGCTAGAAATATCGTGAAGGCGGATTATCCTTTGCGGGAGGCTTTGCTTTCTGTGTTGCCGCTGTGCGATGATTTTGTGATTGCGGTGGGGGATTCTGATGATGGGACAAAGGAGTATTTGCAGGCGATGCAGGAGCCTAAAATCCGATTGTTTGATACGATTTGGGACGATAATAAAAGAGTAGGCGGGGCTGTCTTGGCGGATGAGACCAACAAAGCTTTGGCCGTTGTCCCAACTGATGCCGATTGGCTAGTGTACATCCAAGCCGATGAGTGTTTGCATGAAAAGTATCTGCCCGTAGTTAAGGCTGCCATGGAAAAGTATCTTCATGATGATGAGGTAGATGCCTTGTTGTTTGATTATCTCCATTTTTATGGGAATTATTCCATGGTGGGCGATTCGCGTCGTTGGTATCGCAATGAAATCAGAATCATAAAAAATCATCGTAACATAATCAGCTGGAAAGACGCTCAAGGTTTTAGGACAGCGGATGCGAAAAAACTAAAAGTAGCTCATTGTGGGGCTTGTATTTACCATTATGGCTGGGTGAAGCATCCCAAATTTCAACAACAAAAACAGGCGCAGTTTCATCGGTTGTGGCACGACGATAAATATATGGCGGAGAAGGTGCTGACATCAGAATCGTTCGATTATTCAAGCATCGATTCGTTAAAGCATTTTCATGGAACCCACCCAGAAGTGATGATGTTGAGAATTGAAGCCATGGATTGGAAGTTTGAGGTTGATCCAACAAAGAAGAATTTTGGTTTGAAAGCCAGCGTGTTATATTTTATTGAGAAGATGTTTGGATGGAGAGTAGGAGAGTACAAAAATTATCAATTGATCAGATGAACGAAAACAAGAGAGTGATTGTAATTGGAGCCGGTGCTTCAGGATATTTTGCGGCCATTCGTATCAAAGAACTATGTCCAACCGCGGAAGTTGTTATCATGGAAAAAACGGGCAAGACATTGGCTAAGCTGCGCATTAGCGGTGGCGGTAGATGCAATGTAACGCATGATGTTACGGGCAATGCACAATTGTTGGAACACTATCCTAGAGGTAAGAATTTCTTAAAAAAGGTTTTTTATCGTTGGGGTGTTCCTGAAACCCGTGATTGGTTTGAGAAAAATGGTGTTGAATTGAAGGTGGAAGAGGACGGACGTATTTTTCCCGTGAGCGACTCATCCGAAACCGTTGCACAATTGCTTGAATGGAGGGCGAAAAAATTGGGTGTGGAACTGATGCTGAACTCATCCGTGGTTACCATTGTTCCTATGCCAAAAGACGGATTTTATCGTTGGCAAATCAATACCAATACAAGTGGAAGTGAGATGGCGACAGATGTTGTGATGGCTGTGGGTGGATTTCCTAAATTGTCTCAATACAATATGGTAGCGAGCTTGGGGATTGAAATCGTGACGCCAGTACCATCGTTGTTTACCTTCAATATTAACGAAACCACTTTGCACGACTTACACGGCGTTGCTGTTGTTGATGCCAAGGTGAAGTTGGTGGGCTATCCCGAGAGTTACAACGGTCCGTTGATGGTTACACATTGGGGGATTAGTGGCCCTGCCGTACTGAAAACCAGTGCATGGGCAGCCAGATGGTTGAATGAAAAGGCTTATGTGAACACGGTGTTAGTGTCGTGGGTAAATCTATCTGAAGAAGAATTAAGACAACAATTAAACGAAAATATCAGGTCGAATCCTAAGAAAATGATTTCAAATTTGGGGTTAGATGGTGTGCCTAAACGACTTTGGGATTTTATCTTGAGTCGGGCTGAAACGCCGGTGAGCAAGCAAAGTGCCGACTTGAGTAAATACGAATTCAATAAAATTGTTGAGAATGTGATTCGCATGCCTTTTGAGGTGGATGGCAAAACAACGTTTAAGGAGGAGTTTGTTACAGCGGGTGGGATATCGCTTGCTTCGGTAGATTCCAATACGATGGCAATTAAATCTCAGCAAGGATTGTATGCAACCGGTGAGGTGCTTGATATAGATGGTGTCACCGGGGGATTTAATTTTCAAGCGGCATGGTCAACAGCGGCAATTTTGGCTGAGGCCATCGCTAAGCAATAATGTGATTTATTGAGGAAAGGAATCGTAGATAAAGTATTATTCTTTATCGGTGAATTTATACCCTAACCCACGGTGACTTAAAAAGTACCTAGGGTTTTTAATATCAGATTCAAAGTACTTTCTAAATGCCAAAATAAAATTGTCGATTGTCCTAGTACTTGGGAAAACGGTATATCCCCAAACGGTTTTAAGAATTTCTTCACGCGTAACCACTTGTTCTTTTCTTTCAACGAGCAATCGTAACAGCTGAGCTTCTTTTTTTGTGAGCTTGAATTCGCCGTCAACACCGATTGCCTTATAGGTATTAAAGTCTACGTGGTTATTGCCAAACTGGAATTCCATGAAGTTGATGACAGCATCTTCTCGATGGGTTCGCATGAATATTTTCTTTACGCGCAGCAATAATTCCTCGAGCTCGAATGGTTTGCTCATATAATCATCAGCGCCTGCTTTTAGTCCATTGATTCTGTCCTGAGCAGTACTCCCCGCTGATAAAATCAATATAGGGATGTTATTACTTGAAAGTCTAATGTGGTGTGTGGCGGTTAAGCCGTCCATGCTAGGCATCATGATATCCATGATAATCATGTCGAAACTCTCCGTCTTTATTTTATTGATGGCAACAGCGCCATGCGGAGCCAAAGTGACACGGTATCCCTCGGCTTCTAAATTTATTTTCAACAATTCGGCAAGGTCTATTTCATCCTCAACGACTAAAATTCGGTAAATGCTCATTCCATTCTGAAGTCGCTAGCGTTAAAATTAATTACAAAAGTTGAACCTTTCGGATTGTTTGCTTGGACTTCAATGCGGGCATCATGGAGTTGGAGTATTTGTTTAACCAAATACAATCCCAGGCCAGATCCTGAACGACTGCGTGTCTTTTCATTTCCCACTCGATAGAACTTTTCAAAAATCCTAGTTCGCTCTATCATTGGTATACCGATGCCTTGGTCTGAAATCAGAATTTGGCAATGTTCGTTATTTATGATTGAGCTCACGATTACATTAACGCCATTTGGTTCACTATATTTTATAGAGTTAGTGAATAAATTTATAAATGCGATTTTCATCATATTGCTATCGCAGTAAATTGAAAAATTCGAAGGTATTACTAAACTAATTTTTAGTATTTGTTCGTCGGTGAATTGACAATCGACCAACGCTTTTTGAATAATATCTGAACAGGATTCCCATTTTTTCTGTGCAACGGGCAAGCTATTTTCGAATTGTGTGGCCAAAAGTACCCTTTCCATCATGCCCGAAAGTCTGTCGATGTTCTTCTTTGAAATCTCTAGTACTCGATCTTGCGCCTCAATGTTTTTGTTTCGAATCACAGTCTCAATGGCCAATTTTGCCGCTGCGATTGGAGTTTTTAATTCATGAGTTACGGCCATCATAAAGTTGGTTTTTTGAAGGTTGAATCTTAGAATCTGATCGATATAAATGTACATTGCCAGAATGATGATTAGGGTAATTAATCCAATAACAAACCCTTCACCTAACCACGCCTTGGATTTGCGATCCAATCGTTGGTCCAATGATTTTAATACTTCTGGTTTGATTGAAATTTGAACTGTAGCAATGTTTTTTAGGGTATCATAGGTGATGAGGGTTTTGAAATCATGATAATTATTATTAACAAATAATGTAATTTTTTCATTGAATAATTTAAATTCATTTTTGGAAACAACTTTACTTAAAAAATATTTATTTTCATGATGATATTCTACATCAAACTCCGTGGCTATATCCTCAATGCAAATTCGCTGTTCGGAGCTTAGGATTTTCTGTTCCATTAGAAATTCCGTTTCACTGTATTTTAGCAATGAGAATGTCCACCAACCCAGAGCGGCAATCATATAACTAGCAATAAAGATGGCGATTCCAGTAAGTATTTTTCTTTGCGACATGATGTTGGGGTTAATAAGTTATGGGCTTATAATACACAAAGTTCGTATTATTCGGGCTAAGATTTTATCTTGCGACCATATCATTGTTTTTTTCTGCAGTGTTGTGAAAATATGAAACCCATCCAGGAAATCATTTTAGAATTTCAAAACGCAATTCCAGGTCTTGAATTGATTTCAAATTCCCTCGATATGAAGGAATATGGTTCTGATTATACAGAAGATCTGTACTTTCCACCCGCCATTGTTTGTTTCCCACTTTCTACGGAAGAGATTTCAATACTGGTCAAAATTTGTAATCGGCATTCATTCCCGGTGTATACCCGAGGTGCCGGCACAGGTTTGTCGGGCGCTTGTTTGCCTGTTCGGAATGGGTTGGTTTTGAGTACAAAAAAGTTGAATAAAATATTGGATATCGACACCAAGAATTTAACGGTAACAGTTGAGTCAGGTGTTGTGAATGCCGTAATTAAGGAAGCGGTGGAAGCTCACGGGTTATATTATCCGCCAGATCCCGCCTCTCAGGGTAGTTGCTCTATTGGGGGGAATTTGGCTCACGGCGCGGGGGGACCCCGCGCCGTGAAGTACGGAATTACGCGCGACTATGTATTGAATTTAGAAGTTGTATTGCCAACGGGTGATATCATTTGGACCGGTGCAAATACGCTAAAAAACTCAACGGGATTTTCTCTAACCCATCTGATGATTGGCAGCGAGGGAATGCTTGGTATCATCACAAAAGCCGTCCTCAAATTAATTCCAAAGCCCACGCAAGAATTATTATTGCTTGCCGCGTTTACCAATCTCGAAGATTGTGCATCTGCTGTAAATGCGGTATTGTTATCGAAATTTAAACCCTGTGCCATCGAACTAATGGAGAAATCAGGCATTGAGATTTCGATGAATGCAACACAAACTCCTTTTCCAACCCATGAATCCGCCGCAGCCTATCTACTTTTTGCCTTTGATGGATTTGATGGCGAAGATCTTTTTGAGCAAGCCGAAGGAATATATGAAATATTGGATGGTTTTAATGCCATCGAAATCCTACCATCGCCCAACGCTGATGTGGCTGCCCAATGGTGGAAAGTGCGACGTTCAATCGGTGAAACAGTAAAACAAATTTCTCCTTACAAGGAAGAAGATACCGTTGTACCTCGCTCCGAAATGCCTATGCTGTTGAGAAAGGTCAAAGAAATTGGGTCTAGATACGGATTTCAATCAGTCTGTTACGGACATGCCGGCGACGGTAATTTGCATGTCAATATTCTCAAAAACAACCTAACCGATGAGCAATGGAACATTGAGATACCCAAAGCAATCACTGAGATATTTGAACATTGCAAACAAGTGGGGGGGACTATTTCGGGGGAACATGGCATCGGACTTGTCCAAAAAGATTACCTACCCATTGTATTTGGTGAGGCCCATTTTACACTCATGCAAGGAATCAAGAATACGTTTGACCCCAACCATATACTCAACCCGGGTAAATGGCTTGATTAATCCAGGGTTCTAATTGCATTGTTTGAAAAGGCAACGGGTTTTTCGGCGAATAGAATTTTCGTTTTTGCCCAGGTCGACCTAAACAATTCTGAATGTCGATAAGCATTTAAAGCCTCCTCATTTTCCCAAATGCTAAAAGTGCTCATTTTATAAGGTTTATCTGTTGTTTGAAGCAAGGTTAAACCCAAACACCCTGGGAAATTTCTAATACGAATTTTTGACTCATCAAACACTTCCAAAAACGAATCAATTTCGTCTTCCCTGAATGTCATTGTTACGATGCGATGAATCATGGAGCAAATTCTAGCAAAATGTTTCGTCCTTCAGTCAAACTCAAATATTGGACGGCAGAACCCGCATTTACAGCCACTTGCATAATGTCGCCATAACCAAATAAACACAGTTCCATACCCTCCATCACGTCATTATAACCGTTACTCAATTGCTTAATCTCCATTGAATGGCTGATTCTAAGTCTGAATGCCCTGCCTTGACCCACTTCCTCAAAGGTTATCCTGTTGATATTCAAATAGGCGTTACCGTAATAGTCGTTATACAGCACGGTGAGATTCATCACGTTGTTTGAAATGGTAGGAGTTGGCGGTGCTGATCGAACCATCATCTCCTTAATCTCAAAAACGCCATCAACTTCGAAATTCGAATCCATTAACCTTTGCAACGCAGGGATATAAATTTGAGACATTGCATCGGTGACTTGGTAGCCACTTGGATTGATGTTATAGTAGACGATATCGTCGTTGTTGAAGTAAAGTGGTAACAATCCATTGTCGGGCGCTAAGAAAAATGACCCATTCCATTTTGCCAGTACAAATCTTGGTGCCATTCTACTCATAGTTCCAACGCGACAAATATGGATACTTCCTTCAGGGAACTCGGGTACAACCAGCTGTAAGAAAACGGACTGACCTAGAATATGTCCTTTTTTGAATGGCTGGGGGCTGATAACTGCCTTATGATTTGGGAAATTTCTAGCCAACCGAGCTTGGGTGACCGTATAATCTGGGGATTCAACGCTAAAATCGCAAAGCACATGTATAATGGCAGTGGAGTTTAGGTTCTGTGAATTCATGATTTAGGAAATATTTGCAGGTTTCGATTCCGCGGAATCTTATGCAAATATATAAACAGTCCACACGTGGTTTAATCTATCTGAATAAATAGATTGATTATTTGCAGCAACTTTTACCGCCGCTTTTACCTTGAAGAGGTGTTGCTTTATAACCTGTTTTTTCAAATTCACCTTTCCCTTCTATCAATCTGATGATTTGATCCATTCCTACGTTCTTGAAAATTTGCTTGTTTTTAGGGTTTCCATGCCAACAAACTTCAATACTTTCTATTTTCGATGCTTTGCCTAAGCCGGCTTCTAATTGTATGCTGTTGGCACCAAATGACCCACCTGATCCAACTACGTGATAATAAGATTGTGAACCAGCCGGTGTTGAAACTGTGATCTTTACTTTGCTATTTTGTGCATCACGTGAACCTTTGGTTCCCTGTAATTGCAAGGTTATCCAATGGTTGACGTGGTTTGGGTTGGCAAACAATGCGTTATGGGCATTATCGCCCTCTACAGCACCTCCCAAGGTTGTGTAAATGTCTTGGTCGCCGTCATTGTCCAAATCACCAAAAGCAATCCCATGTCCTTTTTGTAAATGCGCCATTCCTGAAGAGTGCGTTATTTCGGCAAATCTCTTTCCTTCCATGTTTTTGAAAACCCTATTTGGCACCAAAGAAGTGAATTCAAAAGCCCCAGTTCCTGCGTAAATATCTAACCAACCATCGTTGTCGATGTCGCCAAAACTGAATCCCATCGCAAAAGTTTGTTTCCAGAGATTCATTTCTTTGCTTACATCCGTAAATGTCTCGTTTCCATTGTTTTTGAAAAGTCTTGATTTTTCAGCGTTACTGGGCTTTCCAAGTATTTCTAACGCTGCTTCTTCGCCCACACGGGACAATTTCTCTGAGGGGAATGAAGTGCAGAAGATATCTTCAAGTCCATCATTGTTATAGTCAAATACGATAGCTGGGAAACTCTGTTTAGGCAATATCACACCGGCTTTATCGGCGATGTTCTCAAATTTGAATTTCTTTGAATTCCCGATTCTACCTCGGTTCATGAATAATTTATTGTCGTAATTTAAGCAAGAGATAAACAAGTCTTGAAGTCCATCGTTGTTGAAATCTGCCCATATTGCAGCTTTAGCATAACCAAAATTACCGGCCAAGCCCCAGTCTTTTGCGACATTTGTAAAGGTTTCATTGCCGTTGTTGATGTATAATTCGCAAGGGAATTGATTGTCGTTGTTGTTTTCGTTGGCAATAAAAAAATCAAGCAATCCATCATTGTTTACGTCGGCCCAAGAGGCAGTTTCGGTTGGACAAAAACTCAAAATACCAGCCGAAATGGTAATGTCGCTGAAAGTCCCATCGCCATTGTTTTTTAGTAAACTGTTTGGCCATTCACCGCCTTTATCAAGCCAAGCGCCACGCAATACCAAAATATCCATAAAGCCATCGTTGTTGAAATCCGCGTGCTTTGCATTTAAGCCACCCGTAATTCCCATTAACATAGCTTTGTCTGTTTCATCAACAAAACCTCCTTTTCCATCCGACATGAACAATTTTACATTGTCGTTCAATCCATAAGAAGAGCAAAAAATATCTAAGTGACCGTCATTGTTGAAATCTTCGGTCATGGCAGCGCCGGCCAATCCGTTGACATCCACACCTAAATCGACAGCCAAATTTTCAAAAGGAACAAACCCT
>CAMBTR010000039.1 GCA_945870885.1 Chryseobacterium gleum
TATCGATCGGCTAAAAACTGACCCGCCTGCTCATCAAAATATTGCTCAGAGCGAATCTCTCTGAAAGCCCCTTTATCGTATAAATTCTTAAAAAACGCCTGCGATAAATCCTTGTGCGTTTGGTTCGATGTCCGAGAATAAATATCAAACGAAATCCCCAAATCCCTGAAAGAATCACCAATAATTTTATGATACCGATCCACCACATCTTGAGATGTCACACCCTCTTTTCTCGCCCGCAAAGTAATCGGCACCCCATGCTCATCGCTGCCGCAAATGAACAACACCTCTTCACCCCGCAATCGCTGAACACGGGCATGAATATCGGCCGGAATATAAACCCCCGCCAAATGCCCAATATGAACAGGGCCGTTGGCATAAGGAAGTGCTGCGGTAATGGTAATTTTTGACATGGAACTGCAAAGATACTTTTAGCGCGAATAAATCTGAAGGTATTTCTGCACGCTTTGTTTGTAATAGGGCTTAAAGGCCGGTTGAATCCTTCGCATCGATTCTCTTTCTTCCGACTTCTTGCGCATCGCCTCCTTGATATCATCTGGCACCTCGGGAATATAATTCCCCGGATTGTTCGATTCCCGCTTATCCTCCTGATCCTGCTTCCTATCTGCCTTTTCGTTCTCCAGCAACCGCGTCATGATCTGTTTCTGCCGCTCAATCGACTGCGGAGTAATTTTTCCATTGACGATATCTTTCTCCTGCCTCTCCATCATTTTTTCAACCTCCTGAAGTCCGTTCGATAGTCCCTGCTTTCCCTCTTGGCCCAATTCTTTTCTCAGCTGCTCCACCTGCCTCCTTAACGCCTCTTGCATCAAGGCCATTTTTGCCAAATCTTCATTCAGCGATCGCTGTCCGTCCTGCGACGATTCGCCCTGCGAACCCGGAGTCTTTGGACTTCCCTGCTCACCTTGTTTGCCCGATTCCCCTGGCTTACCGCGTTTCTGTTGTTGCATTTTTTGCAACTGCTCGCCCAAAGCCTTTTGTGCATCAGACAATTTACCACCTGGCTTAGGTTTACCGCTCTTGCCTTTTCCGGATTTGTTGGGATTATTACAACTCTTGTCGCCGTCCTTCTTCTGATCGCTCTGCATTTGCTGTTGCATATTTTGCAAACTTTCCATCAGCATATCGGCCAAATTATTTAATCCCGTCATTACAAACTGCTCATGAACCGCCGCACCGCGAGAATTTCTCACTTTCATATTGTCCAACGCCATTCCCATTTGCACATTTACGCGACTCATCTCCTTGGTTACAAAATTGTCGATCATGGGCTGACGTTTCGCCAAGGCCATCAAACTATCCTCAATAAACATCAACGACTCCCGCAATCGCATTTGCTCCTTATTCAATGTCGCAAGTCGTGGATTATCCGACGATAATTTGCGCAATTCCATGAAGTTCGCTTCCTGTCGGTTCGACGCATCAATCAAATTCTCCAACAACGCCCTGAGGGTTTGATAGTCCTCCGCCGTGCGTTTCTTCTGCTGGTCCTCGAACGACTTCTGCATATTCTGCATCGCATCTTTCATCTTCTGCGCGGATTTTTTCATCTTTTCCGAGGCCGCCGATTTCTTGTTATTCTGTAAATCTTGCGATGCTTTTTGCGCTTCATCCCCCGCCTCTTTGCGATCTTCTTCCCCTGTTTTTAACTCCATTGGCTTCTCCAACTCCGCATTTTTCTCTTCCACATCCTTAATTTTCTTTTCGATGTCTTGCAGCGCCGCTTTTTGTTCTTCGTGGGCTTCCTTTAACGCCTCCGATATTTGATTCCCCTTTTCCTCTTTGGTTTGTTGGGCCAACTCCTCTTCCTTTTTCGCCCAATCTTCCATGCTTTTTGCCACCGCATCTACTGCCTCTTCCAATTCCAATTGCTTCAACTGCTCCATGAGCTTATCCATCTCCTTGGCCGTTTCATGACTCATTTCACTCAATTTTTGCATCGACTCCTTCAGCTGCTCTTTGTCGGCCTTCTGCTGAAGTAACCGCTGAATCTCATCAATAAGCTTTTGCATTTCTGGATTATTCAACTGCTTGAGTCGATCATTCAATGCATCTTTCTTTTTCTGCAATTCTTGCGACTGTTCTCCAAGTCGTTGCTTTTGCTTATTGACCTCAGATTGCTTTTTCTCCAGTTGTTTGATGGTTTGAAGCATTTTCTGCTCCTCATTTAACCAATTCTTGATTTTATTCTCTTGGTCCCAACTCTGTCCGCTTTGTTGTAGGGATTCTTGCAAACGCTTGGCTTCTTTTTGCAATTTTTCCAAATTCTTGACAGATTTGCTCATTCCTTGTCCAATGCCTGCCTCTTGTTTCTCTAGTTGAGCCACCACCGCATCGTTGCTAGGCCTTTCCAATTTCCTCACCGGGGTTCGCATCACTTTACCCCCATGCAACGCATCGTTATCCGTGGCTGCCAATTGATACTCAATCGCATCGCCGGGCTGAATGCCCATCAAGCCCAAATCCAAGGCATGAGTGAAAGAAACTTGAGATTCATTCCCGGTAAACAATGGCATCTTTACCCAATTGGTATCGCCGGAACGACCGTTTTTACGCAAAATCCTATGATAAAAATGGACTGATTTAACAGCATAATCATCGCCAGCCAAGCCCATAAAATACCATACACCCATTTTCACAGAATCCTCTTGTGTTTCACATTGTATGTCGGGGAATAAATCCTTTTGCACCTCCAAACGACTCAGGAATGTGTCCACGGAAAGGCCTTTTTTACCGCGCATTCCAAAAACAAACCCCCCACTGCTGTTGGCGCGGACCTTATATTGTTGTTGCTCTTTGGCTATATTCAAATGATTGGTTGTTTCTTGCCCTTTCGCCAAATCCCCTTTTTCTCCAAGCCCGCCGATGGATGTCCACCTACCGCCAAAGGATTTCACCAACCACTGATTAACATATTTGCCTTTTAATTCATAGGTAACAATGGTTCCTTCTGGGACTTCGAGCAACTCGGTAGAAGCGCATTCCCCATCAATTTTACCCGTATATTCTGGATAATCCGCCCATGCCGAAAGCGCTTGCCATTGGGGAGGATGATTCACATTTACCTGGTAATGGCCCAAATCAAAATCCATGGCGCGAATCCCGAAATCAAATTGAGCCTGAACGGAGGAAAAGGTATATTGAAAGTGATTCGGTTTGATTTTTTTGGCCCGAATAACCTGTTTATCGATGATTATCTCAATGTTTTCAGGTAAAATGCTGCCCTCCACCTTAAAATTCACAATCAAATCTTTGCCTTGATCGGCAACCAGTTCCGCCGGTGTTAATTCGACGCGAAATGGCGCTTGGGGCACATATTCTGTTTGATAATGAAATACGCGATTGGCTCCATTGATAATTCCCGCCGATTGGTAGGCAGAAAAACCCAAAAGCAATACAAGGAGTAGGGCTAAGCGCGACATCCATCGCTTGTGCTTCAACCAATCCAAAGCTTGAATAAATGGAGTATTGGAAAAGGCCACTGTTTTTTGGGCGATACCTTGCAGAAGCAAATCGTTCTCCACCGAAGTGGCCGACATATCTTCGAGTTGCAATAAATTCAAAAGTTTATCTGAAACGTCGGAAAAATGATTCCCAATCCACCGCGCTGCTTCTTGATGAGAAATCACTTTACCCACGCCGCGCAATTTCAAGAATGGCTGTAGTACCAAGACGCCCCAGAGAGCGATAATCAGTGTCCACATTCCAAAGAAAAGGATGGTTCTGGATTGAACCGATAGCCAAAGCTGATTTTCCAGCAAAAACAAACCCACAAATAGTAACATTGTACCGAAGAGAGCGAGCATCAACCCACGTACAAACTGCTGTTTGTAGTAGGCCGCGATGAAAGCGTCTAGCTTGATTCTAATTTCACTCTTCATGGGTTATTTACAAATATAACGAAGTCTATCGCAACAAATTATCGAGTAAAATCGCTGTTGCGATTCCCGCATTGAGTGACTCCGCATGTCCTTTTCCGGGGATGGTGATTTTTTCTGTCACCAAGGATTCGGCCTCCGGCCGAATCCCATGAGATTCACTGCCGATAATCAACATCGATGGGCTTTCCAATTTCATTCCGTGCACAGATGTCCCGTCCAGAAAGGCGCCATACACCCCGCGGCCTGCGGCCGCAGGGTGTAATTTACTATACACTACCTCCACCCGAAGAAACGACCCCATAGTGGCACTTAAACACTTCGCATTGTAGACATCCACACAGTCCTCACTCGCCAAAATCTGCGTCAACCCATACCAATCCGCAAGTCGGATAATTGTACCCATATTCCCCGGGTCACTGATCCCGTCCAACGCCAAAACAAAGGGCTCCAACAAATCCAACTCCTTCATTTTTGGCATCCGAACCAAAGCCATAATTCCCGGCGGCGTGTCAAATCCAGAACATTTCTTATTCTCCTCCTCCGTGATCCATTCAAAATCATAGGCCGGTGAAAATCGCTCCGCAAAAGCAGGCGTTCCCCAAATCCCCTCGATTTCCCATCCACTGTGGAATACTTCCTCCACCTGTTTGCGACCCTCTACCACAAATTGGCCATATTTTTGCCTGTACTTCGACATTCGCAACGATGCGAGGTGCTTGATTTGAGCAATTGATGGCATACCTAGGCAAATATCTGAATTTTTCCTCGAAGTACCTATGGGCCATGCTCGTCGTCACCCTCATCCATGCCTGCGGTGTCAAAAAAAGCATCCCAGAAAATCGTTACCTGCTCAAAAGAAATTCTGTTATCGTCCCCAAAAAAACCGTCAGCGCCTCCGAACTCAAAGCGCAAATCCTTCACAACCCCAACAAACGCGTACTTTTCAACAAATTACCCGTCTTCCTATGGGCCTATTCTTTGGGTACCAGTTTCAAACATCCGGAACTAAACGACAGTATCGCTTGGAGGAAAAAGCTTCGCAATAAACTCGGTGAACCCCCAATCCTTATCGATACAGCACTGGCCGCCGTGTCAGCCGAAAACATCGGAAATCACCTGTTTAACTTGGGCTATTTCGACAATAGAGTGAGTTATGTTGTCACCTACGGAAAGCACAAAGCCGAAGTGGATTATATCGTGGAACCCGGAAAGCCCTATCGACTTAATTCGTTTTTCAGGGAGCCCGACGATACTGCGCTTAAGCCCCTAATCGATACCCTTGTCGAACAAAATTTGGCTTATCGACTTTGGTGGCCCGTAAATTTAAACGCCTTAAATGAAGCCAAAGACAAATTGGCGATTGAACTCAGAGACCGAGGCTATTACGATGCCTCGCCAGACCTATTTCATTATGAGATTGATACGCTAGCCGATAAAAAAGAGGGCGCTATTTTCCTTAAATTGAACAACCCCTTAAACCAATCCAAATTTCAACGATATCAATTCGGCGCCACCTATCTGAACATCATTTGCTCTGAGATCTATTTAGAAAATCAATGGCCGCAAGCCTATTCATCCAAAGGGAAATATTTCCAACTCAACCATTACCCTATCAAAGGCAAGATCATGGATCAAGTTGTCACAATCGACTCCGGCAAATGGTTTAGCCAATCCCTAACCAATCAAACCTATGTCGCCCTTGTAGAAATGGGACTTTTCTCCTACGTGGATTTACACCAAGAAGTGGATACCGTAAACCACCTCATCATCACCAAAATTGAGGCGAAAGCCATCCCAAGAATTTATACCCAAATCGAACCCCAAGCCCTTTACTCACCACAAGGAAGTTCAGGAACCAACTTTCAGACCCAAAGTCAGCGTAGTTTCGGTCTTGCAGGCATCGTATCGCTCAACAATCGAAATGCATTAGGCAACGGGGAAAGCTTAAAAATCAGCTCAGTGACCAGCTACGAGGCAATTTTCAAACGCGGCGATAACGATAATATCCGATATGGATTGCAACAAGGATTCAACGCCAGACTTTCTCTGCCAAACTTTTCATTGCTCGATAAAATCAACGTAAAAAATAGCTATCAGCGCAAAAACACAGTATTCTCGCTAAGTTACCAATTGGAGAACAATCCCAATTTTAAAAGAAGCTCACTCCCCGCCTCCATTTCCTTGCAATACACAAGACCCAATTTAAGTTGGTATTATACACCCGTTGAATTGAGTTTTAACCGAAATGCAATCTCTGCAGCATTTTTGCCAACGCTTCCACAGTTGGACCAAGATTTCGTAAAACGCGTTTTTACCGACCAAATTATCACCGCCGCAAAATTTGGAGGCTTGTATACCAACAACAAAAACAAACCCGGACAAACCTACTTCTTTGGTCGTTTCGGATTTGAAACCTCCGGAAACCTTCACCGACTCGCACGATACCTATTCCAGGACAATTACAACCCAGACAGCTCTTATCAATTCATGGGGGTTAATTATTTTCAGTACGCCAAAATCGAATCGGAAATTCGCATAAAACACACCATAGACGAGTTTAACAGCATTGCTTTTAGGGCCAATTTTGGCATGGCCGTACCCTATTGGAATAGTAACGTAATACCTTACGATAAGCGATATTTTATTGGCGGAAGCAACAGTTTGAGAGGCTGGAGACCCCGTGGAATCGGCCCAGGAAATACGCCGGAAAGTTCGGGGTCTATCATCGACAGATCAGGGGAATTGCTTATCGAGGCGAACCTAGAATATCGATTTACTTTGGTCAAAAACTTCATTGAAAGCGCCTTTTTCCTCGATGCTGGTAATATCTGGAACTTAAGCAAAGAAGGGTCCGCCAACGGCTACGGTGTCATTCAACGAGAAACCTTCCTGCCCGAAGTTGCCCTAAACACCGGAATTGGTTTCCGATTCGACCTAAGCCTGTTTCTGTTTCGTGTCGATTTGGGACTGCCAATCCGCGACCCTTCCAAAGATTTCGATAAGCGTTGGGTAATGACAAAAAGTGCAAGTACCAATTTCTCCAATTACATGCGCAATGAAAGTGCAATTTGTATAGGTATCGGATATCCGTTCTAAAATCACTATCTAAACCAAAGCTCGTTGTATCCCAGAAATCGGAGTCCCGAGAATCAAGAAGTAAAAATACTGTCTAATTTTTGGCATCATTTTTGGCAGATGCGGGTGAAATCAAACACCCATGTTGAACAGAATTTCAATCATCGCAGTAATAACTATTGCCCTTCTATCACTCAATAGCTGCTCCAATTGGCTCGGAAAAGTCAACATTTTCCCAGTAGAACAAGATGTCACCCTGGGCAAACAAGTCTCCGAAAGTTTTGAGCAAGGAAACGCCTCCATAATCATGGATTCCTCCAAAAACACAATCGTTTATCGTTACATCTATGGGATTCGAGACAGTATCCTAAAAACGAATTTATTGATCCATAAAAACGATTTTGCTTGGAGAATCCGTATCATCCAAAACGATACCATACAAAATGCATTCTGTACCCCCGGTGGTTATATTTATGTCTATACCGGCTTGATGAAATACCTTGAAAGTGAAGACCAATTGGCCGGCGTGATGGGTCATGAAATGGCACATGCAGAAAAACGACATTCTACCGATGCCATGACCCGTGAATTTGGCGCCAACCTTTTATTGGAATTGATTTTTGGACAGAACAAAGCACAACTGTTACAAATTGCAACCGGCTTGGCACAACTAGAATTTGGTCGCGATGCAGAAACAGAGGCCGATAATTGTTCGGTGGATTGGCTTTATCAAACTGCCTACAATCCCATCGGTGCAGCAGGTTTCTTTGAGAAAATCCAAAAAGAGAAAAATAAAATCAATATCCCAGAATTTCTGAGCACACACCCCGATCCAGGCCATCGCGTGGAAAACATGAAAAAACGATGGTCGGACAAAGGCTCAAAACAAGGTCAGACCTTCACCGACAGATACAAAAGAATGCTCAATTACCTGCCTAAATAACCCCAAAAACACCCTAATCAACCAGGGGACTCTAACCAATGATCAAAAAACTCTTCATACTAACCATCTGTTTGACTGTCAATTTATTGTCGGCACAAACCGACACGTTGGTAGGTAATAATCAGGCCGATTTGGTTGCCATAAACACCCTACTTAGAGAAGCTGGATCACATTTGGGAACCGGTTATCGCGGGGGAGGAAAAACACCTGCTGGTTTTGATTGCAGTGGGTTTGTTGGATACTGTTACAATACCACTTTGGGCATCCGCACCCCGGCCAGTTCTTCTCTATTTCATAATGCCGGCATGCATATCAGTATCGCCAATGCTAGACCCGGAGATGTTATCTGTTTCAAAGGTCATAGCTCCAGCCGAAGAGTTATGGGTCACGTAGGCATCATCACCGAAATCACCCCCAATGAAGTCTATTTCATCCACTCCGCAAGCAGCGGTGGTATACGATACGATGTCTTGAGCGCCCCTTATTACAAGTTGCGATTTATGGATATTCGCAGATTTTTCTAACCTCGCAAGAATTACTCCTCCGATTTTTTGTCAGCCTTTGCCTTGGAAGCACGCGGTTTCTTTGGCGCTTCGATGGCTTTGTCGCCTTCAGCAAGCAAAAGCTCAGCCTTCACAGGGGTGAAATTCAATTCCTCAGCACCTTCCGCACAATCCACCCTTAACTCATCGCCCTCCTTCAAATTGCCCTGCAAAACCTGCTCGGCCAATGGCTCTTCCAAAAACTTCTGCAAAGCCCGTTGCAAAGGACGTGCACCAAAATCAGCATCGAAACCTTTATCGGCCAAGAAAACCTTAGCAGCATCGGTCAAAGTGACTCTATAACCAATCTCCTGAATGCGCTTCAGCATTTTTACCATGCGCACATCCAAAATCTTGATAATTTCATCCTTATCCAATGAGTTAAATACGATCACATCATCAATCCGGTTCAAGAACTCAGGTGAAAAGAATTTCTTTAATTGGGTCTCAATCACCTGCTTAGAATCCCTCTCCTTATTGACTTCCTTGGTACCCGTTCCAAATCCTACGCCCGTTCCAAACTCCTTCAACTGCCTTGATCCGATGTTCGATGTCATTATGATCACTGTATTCCTAAAGTCGATTTTCCGACCCATAGAATCCGTCATCTGACCCTCATCCAAAACCTGCAACAACAAATTGAATACATCCGGGTGGGCTTTTTCTACCTCATCAAACAAGATTACCGAGTAGGGTTTGCGACGAACTTTCTCCGTTAGCATACCGCCTTCTTCATAACCCACGTAGCCTGGAGGGGCACCAACCAAACGACTTACGGCGAACTTCTCCATAAACTCAGACATATCGATGCGAATCATCGCGTCGTCTGCATCAAATAAGAACTCACTCAACGCCTTTGCCAACTCGGTTTTACCCACACCTGTAGGTCCAAGGAATATAAATGATCCGATGGGGTGATTGGGCTCCTTGAAACCCGCACGCGTCCTTTGAATTGTTTTTGTGAGTTTCTCAACAGCCTTGTCCTGACCAATCACGCGCTTGCGAAGGGTATCGGCCATGGTAAGCAATCTGCGACTTTCATCCTCTGCCATGCGCTTCACGGGGATCCCTGTAATCATCGAAATTACCGCAGCGATATCGTCCTCAGTAACGAAAAACTTTTCAGTTGCGGTTTGTGCTTCCCAACGGGCCTTGGCCGTCTCGAGCTCTTCCAACAAACGCTTTTCGGTATCCCTCAACTTGGCGGCTTCCTCAAAATTCTGACTCTTCACCACCTTGTTTTTCTCCAATTTAATGGCTTCGATTTGGGTTTCAAAATCCACAATTTCCGAAGGCACGTTGATGTTAGTTATGTGAACCCTAGCCCCTGCCTCATCCAAAATATCAATTGCCTTGTCTGGTAAATGTCGACCACTCATATATCGAACACTCAAATCCACACAAGCCTTCAAAGCCTCCGGAGTATATTTCACCCCGTGGTGATCCTCGTATTTATCGCAAATATTATGTAAAATCTCAACCGTGTCTTCTGGCGATGCGGGTTCAATCAATACCATCTGGAACCTGCGCTCCAAAGCACCATCCTTCTCGATGTACTGTCGGTATTCATCCAAGGTTGTAGCTCCAATACACTGGATTTCGCCCCTAGCCAAAGCCGGTTTGAACATATTCGATGCATCCAAAGAACCGCTAGCACCACCGGCACCCACAATCGTATGAATCTCATCGATAAACAAAATGACATCGTCTGCCTTCTCCAACTCCATCATCAATGCCTTCATCCGTTCTTCAAACTGACCGCGATACTTTGTACCGGCCACCATCGAAGCGATATCCAAGCTCACCACGCGCTTGTTGAACAAAACCCGACTTACTTTTCTTTGGATGATTCGAAGCGCCAAGCCTTCCGCGATGGCGGTTTTACCCACACCAGGTTCTCCGATTAAGACTGGGTTGTTCTTCTTACGTCGACTCAAAACCTGACTCACACGCTCAATTTCTTTTTCACGACCCACGATAGGATCCAACTTCCCTTCTTCTGCGGCCTTGGTAAGATCACGTCCAAAATTATCTAAAACGGGCGTCTTGGTTTTTGCCTTGCCTTTTCTGGCCTCGATTGCCTTTTGTTCTTCACGATAAAAATCTTCAGGGCTATCATTTTCATCACCCCCAGATTCCGAACTCTCATTGCGTAAACTTGATGTATCCACCCCTTCTTCTAGGGCCGATTTAAACACATCGTAATTCACACCATATTGATTCAAAATCTTCGATGCCACATTGTCCTCATCGCGTAAAATGGAGAGCAACAAATGTTCGGTTCCTATGAGATCCGTCTTGAAAATCTTTGCTTCCAAATAAGTGATCTTCAACGCCTTTTCCGCTTGTTTTGTTAGGGGAATATTTCCCAAATTTGCCGTTTTGGAGGCGGTGGTACGAATTACATCTTCGATGCTCTTTTTCAAGCGCAAGGCATCGATATCTAACATTTTTATTGTTTGTATCGCTTTGCCCTCGCCTTCGCGGATAATCCCCAAAAGCAGATGCTCGCAGCCAATATAATCATGCCCCAACCGGATGGCTTCTTCCCGGCTGTATTGAATCACTTCCTTTACTCTTTGTGAAAATTTTGCTTCCATGTTTTGGCTCTGCTTATGTACAAATGTATGGGCTCCAAATGGCATTTTAATCACCTTTAACAAACAAGCCCTAACAATGTATGTTTTGTTGGATATAGCACGAATTATACCAAGATGATCTACCCCGTGTTATCTGTCAAAGTGTCGGAAACAAACCCACCACGCGTCATCAAAAATGTTTAAAAGTTTTGTTGCCGAAACATGAGAAAAACTTTGCAGTTTCAGTTTACTTTGTAGGTCCTATGGACGAGAACACCAGCCTCCGAAACACACGCAAAAGAGTTAATGTACCTAAAATCATCGGTCCCGATGCCAGTGGTCGTATGCCTCCCAATGCAAGAGAATTGGAAGAAGCGGTTCTTGGCGCCATGATGCTGGAGCGCGAAAAAATTCACACCGCCATAGAAATCCTAACAGATGGTCACTTTTATGCACCAGAAAATGGGAAAATCTTTAAGGCTATTTATAAATTATACAACGAAGGCGGTGCGGTGGATTTGCTTACCGTTGCCAACGAACTTCGCAATAACAACGAATTAGACATCATTGGCGGCGCATACTATTTGGCCACCCTAACCAGTAAAGTATCCTCGGCGGCTAATCTAGATTACCACTCCAGAATTCTGACACAGAAATATGTACAACGCGAACTCATTCGGGTGGCTGGAGAAATTTCCTTGGACGCTTACGACGACGCCTTGGACTCATTTGAAATGCTTGATGATTGCGAACGTAAGTTGTATGAAATCAAAAATGCGGGTTTAAAGCGCAGTTATCAAGGAATCGACCAGTTATTGCAGCGGGCGATGAAAGATTTGGAAGCCAGACAGGCCACCGACAATTCAGGAATCACAGGCGTTGCCACCGGCTTTAGTGATCTAGATAGAATTACCAGCGGATGGCAATCCTCCGATTTGATCATCCTTGCCGCCCGTCCGGCGATGGGTAAAACAGCCTTCGCCTTGAGTTTGATGCGAAATGCCGCGGTTGACTTTGGCAAAAAAGTCATAATCTTCTCTTTAGAGATGGCCGATGTTCAGCTGGTCAATCGTTTAATGAGCGGCGAGGCCGAAATCGAATCAGACAAAATCAAAAAGAGCAACCTAACTGATCAGGAATGGCAGCGGTTGCACGACAAAACTGCACTTCTAAGTTCTTCAAGTATTTTCATCGACGATACGCCGCAGTTGAGCATTTTTGATTTAACGGCAAAATGTAGACGGATACACTCCCAAGGCGGATTGGACCTCGTTGTTGTGGACTATTTGCAGTTATTGCGCCATGAGACCAAAGGACAAGGCAATCGTGAACAAGAAATTGCATTCATTTCACGGGCACTTAAAGGCTTAGCCAAAGAGTTGAAAATCCCTGTCATCGCACTGGCACAGTTAAGTCGTGAAGTAGAAAAACGCGGAAACAAACGCCCTCAACTTTCAGATTTGCGTGAATCAGGTTCCATTGAACAAGATGCGGATATGGTTATGTTCTTATACCGCGATGAATACTACCAAAAAATGGGCATGAACGAGCCCGGAGCACAATCCGCACCAAGCGAGAGTCCCGGTAGTCAAATTGCGGGATTAACCGAAATCATCATCGGAAAAAACCGTCATGGTGAAACGGGATCGGCCTTTGCAAAATTCATCGGACAGTATTCAAAATTTGTAGATTTGGACCCACAAGACCGGATGATGCTAGACAATAAGGGGGGGGATTTCAACTTCTATCAACCTCAGAGTGTTACAGTCCAGAGCAAGATGAATGCAGGATCGCCTTTCACGGAAGACAACGGCTGGAACTCAGGCATTACACCCAATATCACTGAGGATTTTTAACAAACTTTATTCATTCAACAGAAAGGGCCAACGATCGTCGGCCCTTTCTGTTATTTAAAAATCTTTTCAAATCAATCCTTTCGTGGCAACTTCACCGCAAAAACGCGCTCTTTTTTATCAGCAGCAAATCCCTCAATCGTAATCGCCCCAGAAAGCGACTTCAACAAACTGCTGGCGCCTTTTGCAGAATAAACTGGTTCGTTGTTGATGTGCGTAATCACAAATCCAGCTGGAATACCCGCGTCCTTGAATAATCCTTTGTCTAAGGCTGTTACCTTCACGCCCGACTTCACGCCCAACGCGAGTTTCTCTTCCCGAGTAACATTGTCCATCTTCATTCCCAAATAAGCATCGCTCACTTCATTCTCAGCGACCTCCAACTTGGTCTTGCCATCGGCATTTAACAACGTCGCCTCGATATCCATCAAAGCACTCTTGCGCCTCACCGTAATCACAACCTTATCCCCAGGACGGTATTTCCCCACCTCCTCTTGCAACCTCGACGAAGTATTTACTTCGATACCGGCCACCTTTAAAATCACATCGCCTTTTTTGATGCCCGCCTTCTCACCCGCTCCGTTCTCCACCACCTCGGCCACATAAACTCCTTTCAAGTCCTTCAACCCCTGTGCGTCCGCCAATTCCTGACTAATTTCTTGAATCGATACGCCCAACAACGCCCTTTGAACCTTGCCATACTTCATGATATCGTTCACCACCTTCTTCACCAAATTCACGGGCACAGCAAACCCATACCCCGCATAACTTCCTGTTTCTGATGCAATTGCCGTGTTAATCCCCACCAATTCACCCGCTGTATTCACCAACGCACCGCCAGAATTACCTGGATTGATCGCTGCATCGGTCTGAATGAAATTCTCAATCGCATATTTATTCCCTTTGCTCCTCAACAAATCAATATTTCTGCCCATCGCACTCACAATTCCCAATGTCACTGTGCTGTTTAAGTTAAATGGATTTCCAACCGCTACAACCCACTGACCCACTTTCACCTCATCCGAATTACCCAATTTCAAAAACGGCAACCCCTTTTCTCCGATGCGCAACAAAGCGATGTCCGTATTTGGATCAGTCCCAACCAACTCCGCCACATAAGTT
This sequence comes from Chryseobacterium gleum, assembly GCA_945870885.1. GTDB lineage: Bacteria > Bacteroidota > Bacteroidia > NS11-12g > UBA955 > UBA955. The sequence continues at coordinate 14,017 of CAMBTR010000039.1, forward strand.
CTCTTATCGTTCAAAACCACCTCGATTTTCGATGCGCCATCAATCACGTGGTTGTTTGTCACCACAAAACCATCATCGCTCAAAATCACACCTGAGCCACTGGCCTGTCGTGGACCTTGCTGCTGAAACTCCATTCCTGGACCCCCACGAAAAAACTCAAAAGGATCGATAGGCATTTGCTGCTGTCGATTCCCCTCACCCATGGCGTTGCCACCAGAGATGGTCGATTTGATATGTACAACTGCGGGATTTGCAATTTCCGACACTCCTGTAAAATCGAAAGCGGGAACTGCGTTTAAACTTGCGTATCTGGCCAACTGACCAGAAGCGTTTTGTTTTGCTTCGATGGTTGTCGCTTGATTAGAGGCAACAACCATGTAACCACCCAAACTGGCAACGCCACCGGCCACACCCGCCAAAACGAGGGTTAAAATTTTGTGTTTGTCTAATAACTGTTTCATGTGCGTTCTTGAATCAAATTTTGTACCGAATATTAACGCAGTTTAGGTGTAGTTCGTTTACTTTGTACTACGAAGGATTTACCTTTATCGATGAAAGCGTATTAAGCCCCTGTGCAATGCCGAATCAAACCAGAAAAGACACCGAAATTGTTGCGCGCATCCACGAAGGAGACCGCGAGGTGCTGATTGATTTGTATACACAATATGAGGCCATGATTTCTAATCACGTATTTCAAAACTCAGGGAACGAAGACGATGCCAAAGATGTTTTGCAAGACACCTTGGTTGCGCTGTGGCAAAATGTCAGAAAGCCCCATTTCGAACTGACAGTTCAGCTGTCGACCTACCTCTTCGCAATCGCCAAAAACACCTGGCTCAAACAATTGGACAAGAGAAAACGATTGAAAGGCGAAAACTATATTACCGGAAAAGAAATTGCCGACTCTCCCAATGTGGGTCAACAAATGGATTATAACATCGTACGAAAAGCGATGGAATCCTTACAAGACAAATGTCGTAACATACTGATTATGTTTTACTTTGATGGCTTTGACATGAAAACGATTGCTTCTGCAAATGGATTGGCTAGCGCATCGGTTGCCAAAGCAAAAAAACATCAATGCCTCAAAGGACTGGAGGGAATCATCAAACAAAATTATAGCGCTAGCGATTTTTACTTAAATACTGAATCATAAATTCAAAGCACGCCATGAAGCTCAACGACCCACGCATCGAAGCATATCTCAATCAGGAAATGAGCGAGGCAGATGCGCAAGCGTTTGAGCGGGAAGCAAAGGCAAATCCTGAAGTTTGGAATCATATTCAGTTTCAGCAATTCATGATTCAGGGGATTCGCGAGGAGGGCGCTGCGGAGCTTAAGGATTTTATCGCCAATCGGATCACAGAAGAGGTAGAAGACGATTTCACTAGCAGAAACATTTGGTGGTCGGTAGCCGCTACGCTGATTATTTTGGCCGTGGGTTTGGGCGTGACCTATAAATATCAGTGGCTAGATGGTGACGAGAAAACTGTTGTGGCTAAAAACGATGTAACCCCCAGTGCAGAAAAATCCGCTTTGCAAAAACTTGAGCCTCAGCTCAGTGAATCCAAATCGGCGGCGGGGAACAATGCCTTTGGGGCGGATACTTTCCGGATGCCTGAAATCATCGCGGATAACGAAGAAACTAGTGATGCGATGGTCGAAGCGCCAATGAATGAAGATGTTTATGCGTCACCGTTGAAAGACGATAAGCGGTCAGATATGGGCCGTCAAATGGATGGCTTGGATAACAACAAGGAAATAAGATCTGTAAATGTTGCACCGTTTGTAGTGTCAGCCATTGAATTAAATAGCAATCCTCGTTCTAAAGTC
>CAMBTR010000040.1 GCA_945870885.1 Chryseobacterium gleum
ACGTTACGAGAACCTTTCTCCAATACAGATTTAGTTGCTGCATCCAAATCAGAACCAAATTTTGCAAAGGCTTCCAATTCACGATACTGCGCTTGGTCCAATTTCAACGTACCAGCCACTTTTTTCATTGACTTGATCTGAGCATTACCACCCACACGAGATACAGAAATACCTACGTTAATTGCGGGACGAATACCTGAGTTGAATAAGTTAGATTCCAAGAAAATCTGACCATCGGTAATAGAAATTACGTTGGTAGGAATATATGCGGATACGTCACCGGCCTGAGTTTCGATAATTGGCAACGCTGTTAATGATCCTCCACCTTTTACTTTACCTTTCAAACTGTCCGGCAAATCGTTCATGTTACAAGTAATATGATCTGAAGAGTTCAATTTACAAGCGCGCTCTAGCAAACGACTGTGCAAGTAAAATACATCTCCAGGGTAAGCCTCACGTCCTGGCGGACGACGAAGCAACAAAGAAACCTCACGATATGCTACGGCCTGTTTCGACAAATCGTCGTAGATTACCAATGCTGGTAAACCCAAATCGCGGAAATACTCACCAATTGCACATCCTGCCATTGGAGCAAAGAATTGCAAAGGTGCTGGGTTAGAAGCGGCAGCGGTTACAACTACTGTGTAAGCCATAGCACCACTCTCCTCCAACGATTTCACAACTTGCTTTACAGTAGACTCTTTCTGTCCACAAGCAACATAAATACAATATACTGGGTTTCCTTTTTCGTAAAACTCTTTTTGGTTGATAATGGTATCCAAAGCGATGGCAGTTTTACCTGTCTGACGGTCACCAATAATCAACTCACGCTGACCTCTTCCGATTGGAATCATGGCATCGATAGCCTTGATACCTGTTTGCAAAGGCTCAGTTACAGGCTCACGATATAAAACACCTGGGGCTTTACGCTCCAAAGGCATTTCAAACAATTCACCAGTAATCGGACCCTTACCGTCTACAGGCTCACCCAAAGCATTAATTACACGACCTAAAACACCGTGTCCAGCTTTGATTGATGCGATTTTACCAGTGCGCTTTACCTTGTCTCCCTCTTTGATTTCACCGCTGCTTCCCATCAATACAGCACCTACGTTGTCCTGTTCAAGGTTAAGAGCAACCGCGCGAACGCCGTTGGTAAATTCTACAAGTTCTCCGTATTGTACGCCCAAAAGGCCGTAGATACGGGCAATACCGTCACCCACTTGGAGTACGGTACCTACTTCTTCTAAACTCGCAGCAGTGTTAAAACCAGTGATCTGGTCCTTTAAAATGCTGGAAATTTCGTCGGGTCTAATATTTGACATAACAGTTTTTTATGCGATTTGAAGGTCTTTTTTCAATTTTAAAATTTGGTTTGATAGGGTAGCATCATAAATCTTCCCGTCAAATACGATATTCAATCCACCTATTACAGTGGGGTCAATACTTTGAGTTAATATTACATTATTGGCACCCGAAGTGTGGGCGACATATTTTTTGACTGCCTCAAGTGCCGCATCGGTTAATTGCACAGCCGAAGTAACAACAGCTGTAGTAATTCCCATGTGCACATTATACAATCTAACAAAGGCTTCGGTCATCGAAGGAATAAATGCCTCGCGATTCTTTTCAGCCATCAAATTCAACAATTGTTTGGTCAGCTCAGAACAAGAGACAAAGATTTTTGCCAAGCCCTCTTTCTTTACTGCCTTTTTCAACATTGGACTATTTAAGAAAACGATTAAATCATCGCTCTCTTTGCAAGCCTGTTGAATCACCAAAATATCAGCCACGACTGCGTCAATCGCTTTTTCCTCCATCGCCTTAGTAAATAGGGCGGTGGCGTAACGAGATGCGATTTTAAATTCTGACATAGCGTGTGGCTTAGTTTAGTTGAGACAATTGGTTTTCGATAATGCCTTGTTGGGCTGCATTGTTTTCCAACTGTTGTTGCATCAATTTCTCTGCAATCTGAACAGACAAAACAGATACTTCGCGCTTGATTTCCGCAATCGCAGCAGATTTCTGCTTTTCGATTTCGTCTTGGGCACGATTCATCAATTTCTTAGCCTCTTCATCGGCAACAGATTTTGCATCTCCAACAATTTTATCACGCATTTCACGTGCTTCTTTCAACATAGAATCACGCTCTTTGCGGGCTTCAGCCAACAATGACTCATTCTCACCTTGAAGACGAATCATTTCTGATTTTGTCTTTTCAGCCAAAGAGAGTGAATCTTCAATGGTCTGTTCGCGGTTGCGAATTGATTCTAGAATGGGTTTCCAAGCAAATTTCTTAAGGATGAATAGCAACAAAGAAAATGTTACCAGCATCCAAAATAAAAGTCCTATGGCAGGTGTTACTAACTGCATTTTTCTGGGTCTTTAAATAAAGGGGCCAACGGAAGTTGGCCCCATTTTGGTTTTTTACAAAAACAGGATCAACAAACAAACAACGATTGCGAAGAATACAGCACCTTCTACAAGGGCTGCTGCTACGATCATGTTTGCACGAATGTCGCCCAAAGATTCTGGTTGGCGAGCGATGGATTCCATGGCGCTACCGCCGATTCTACCGATACCCAAACCGGCACCGATTGCTGCTAAACCAGCGCCAATAGCGGCACCCATTTTGCTGTAGGCAGCGGCCGACGTGTCCGCAGCTGCTTGAAGGAGAGTGTTCATTAGACTCATAACTATTTGATTGTTTTTTATATAGGTTTATTAATTTTTAATGATGATGTTCTTCGATGGCACTACCAATGTAAATGGCAGTTAATAAGGTAAATACAAAAGCTTGTAAGAAAGCAACTAGCAATTCCAACAAACTCATAAACACGGTAAATGCAACGCTCAATGGAGATACTGCCAATCCTAATCCTGGCTTCATCGCTCCAAAAATAAATATCAAACTAAAGAATCCTAATATGATAATGTGACCCGCGGTGATGTTTGCAAACAAACGCAACATCAATACGAAAGGTTTCAACACAACTCCCAAGATTTCAATAGGGATAATAATGATATACATCCAAACCGGAACATCAGGAACAAAAATGTGCTTCCAATAGTATTTGTTTGCATTCAAATTAACCGTTAAGAATACAATTACCGCCAACACCATGGTGACCGCGATGTTTCCAGTTACGTTCGCACCACCTGGGAAAATCGGAATCAACCCAAATATATTATTGACGAAAATAAAGAAGAATATGCTCAACAACATGGGCAAATATTTATCCGCCTTATGTCCAATCGAAGCACGAGCCACATCGTCACGAATAAACAAAATCAAAGGCTCAACCAAATTGTGAAAGCCTTTAGGGGCCTTGCCTTGTCTTTTACTGTAAGACCTTGCCATGCCGATGGTGATAATCATCAATGTAAGCACAGCCAACATCATCGCCAAAACATTCTTAGTGATCGAAATATCATAAATGGCTTCAGTATTTTTTTCGTCTTCCCAAACAACACTCCCCATTTCATTCAATATAAATCCTTCGTAAGCCGCGTGGCCATGTTGAAAATTGGCAGAACTAAAATTAATCAACCCTTTTGATTTAACATAAAGAATTACAGGTAACGAAATAGAAACCGCTTCTTGACCTTCACCAAACAAATGCCAATCGTGTGCATCCGTTACGTGATCCATGATCATTTTACCTGGATCGTACTTGGCTGGCTTTTCGTGAGAATTCGAAGATTCATGGGTTGCTTCAGAATGACCTGGTGCAATTTCGCCTTCACTGCTAGAATGGTTTGCATATGTTGTAACAATCAAAAACGCCGAAAAAACAAAAGCAACTAGCGTTTTCCTTAGAGAGGACATGTTAAAAAGTGTAATAAAATCAGGCATTTTCTTTGGGTGGCCCATCATTTGAATCGGGGCGCAAGTTAATACGCTTTTCAGACATTTCAAACAACAAAAACAAAATAAAATATAGACCAAAAGCCATAACAAATACCAAATTCGCTTTGCCTTGCCTCAAAACAGATATCAGTAAAAAAGTTAGCACGCCCATCAATCGCATCATACTCGAAATCATGGCACGACGAATCCATTGGTTTGGGTTGGTCACCTGACTGCGATCCACGTAATATCGCAATGCCCAGAAAAGCGAAACCAAAAACAATAGGCCCCAATAAACATCTGCTGTCACCATGATTTTAGCACTCACAAAATCCAACACCCCGGTCATCACACCTAGCACCACACCTAATACCCAAATTCGAACACTGTACAATTTCACACTAAAATTTCTTCAAAATTAAGTACAAACTGCTCCCTACCCCAAGCAATACACCCAACAAGATACCCACAGGGAATGCCAACAACAACCACTGATCTAATAAATAACCCAAATAAGTAATCAGAAGAATTGTCCCTATCATCTGAAATGCGATACTTGTATACTTCGCAAAATCTTGCATGTACTACAAATAGCAATATTATTTTGATGCCAAAGGCGCGGATACTACTGCTCCACCCGCCGGAACACTTACCACAACATTCATTGTACAACGACCATTGAATTGTGCACCCGACTCAATCACCATTTTATTTGTAACAATATCTCCATCAATTTTTGCCGATGGCTTCAATTCCAAAATATTCTTTACCGTGATATTCCCTTTGATATGGCCCGCAACCGTTGCAGAATCCGCTTCGATATTTCCTAATATCTTTCCCGTACCACCAATCACCAATCGCTGACCTACTTTAACATGTCCTTCAATCGCACCATCTACCCTAAAGTCGCCATTAGAAACCAAATCGCCCGTAATCCGAGTCCCTTGACCTATAATATTGAGAATTCCCTGAGACTGAACAGCCTTTTCGTTTTTTGCAGTGTTATTGTTGAAAATTGCCATGATTGTAATTCTTTTTTTTGATTCCTTACAAATATAACGATTCGTGAGAGCTTTTCAAAGTACGCCGACACCTATTTCGGACGAGCCGATGTAGAATCAAATTGACCTTCCTTCCCTGCCAAAATCGTATTTAAAACGTCTTGTTTACTTCTCTGAACCTCTAAAGATCTTGACAAATCCTCGATTCTTTGATTTAACTGCAATATCTCTTTGCGAGATTCTTTCGTCACCGCATTTGGGACAATTCCGCGCAACGGCGTGTAGGCCAATAACAACAAAACTATCACTGTAAATGCCAACAACAAGCTGCTAAAAACCATCAAAACATTGATGGGCGTCAATCGAACTGAAAAAACTTCCGCAAAAGTTGTGTCGTTTATCAATACAAAACGATGTTTGTTTCGAAGATTGGCGATAATTTTGCGTCTGCGTGAGGTTTTGGACATTTTTATCGGGATTGAATCAATAAAAACTCAAAAATAGCGTTTTAACCAACACAAAGAATGCGCCTAGGCTCAAAAAATCAATTATACATCTTGCTCTTGTTCGCGATCATCTTATCGTCGTGCAGCAACCAAGAGTCTTGGGCTTACAAAGAGTGGCACAATACCCTTGCGCACTATAACACCTTCTTTAATGCCGAACAGAAATGGCTAGAAACCGTTGAAACAACCCGAGAAGGTTATAAAGACGATTTCAGAAAACCCATTTCACTTATAAACTATGGTAGCATTGATATCCTAAAAGAAAACCAAGCAGCCATGGACGAAGTCATTAAAAAGGCTTCCACCATGATAGACAAGCACCCGCGAAGCGAATGGGTTGACGATGCTTACCTGTTAAATGGCAAAGCCTATTTCATGAAAGGCGAAATTAGCGCAGCCATTGACTTATTTGAATTTGTTCAGTCGCACTTTACTGATCCCAAAATTCAATTCTCTGCCCAACTTTGGATTGCCCGAAGTTTCTACGTAAAAGGTCAATACGTTGATGCCGAAATCTTAGTTCAAAACGCGCTCAAAAATCCTGAATTCCCCAGTACCTTAAACACAGAAGCCAACTATTTACTTGGAGCGATGCAATTTGCCTTGGGTAAATATTCTCAAGCCGCGACGCCGTTAGAAATCGCATTGTTAGGAAAGCAAACCCGGATGGACAAATATCGTCTGCACTTTGCGCTGGGCCATTGCTACATCACATCAAAAGAATACGATAAAGCCGAAATCCATTACAGCAAAATAAGCAAACTCAACCCACCCTACGAGCTCGCATTCCAAGCCCGGATGTCGCAAGTGAATATTTTATCGGCCAAACAGGAGAACTACGCCAAAGCCAACAAGGTTCTTGGGAAAATGTTAAAGGACGATAAAAATACCGACTATCTCGGTACTATATATATTAGTATGGGTGAAAATGAATTGAAAGCGCAAAATGTCGCCATGGCCATAAAACGATTCAACCAAGCCATACAACTCACCCAAAATAACGAGCATAAAACCAATGCCTATCTGTCGTTAGGGAATTATTATTTCATTAACCACAGCTACGAGCAAGCCGCCAAATACTACGATTCGGCAAACAATATCATAGATAAATCTCATCCTGATTTTGAAGCGATAGTGCAACGAAACGACATATTAAGTGATTTACTGAAAGAAGTCCTAACGATTTCAAACAACGATAGTTTGCTGCGGATGGCGAAAGACCCAGATTGGCGTTCCAAGAAAATTACACAAGCCATTGAAAGAGAGAAAAAAGCGCAGGAAGCCGCATTAAAGGCGCAGAATATCGCAAATCAACAAAAGGCAAATTTGGGATTCCAGAATACAGGGATGGGCGCTCCCGGAGGCATGAATGCGGGCGGCATGGGTAATCCTATGGATAATATGGGTGCTTCGGGAACAAATTCGTCTTTCCCTTTCTATAATCCTGCCAACCGGACCAAAGGACAGCAGGAGTTTGTAAAAACCTGGGGCACGAGAGAAAACCGCGATTATTGGAAGTACAATGGAAAGAAAGTTCAATCAGACAATGGCAGTGGAAATATCAGCCAAAATTCTGGGCAAGGCCAAGATAGCAGCAGCAATGCATCGAACACTAAGGGTAATGGTGAAAAAACATCGATCGATACAACTGCGATTCCGGCCAACATTTCTGCAAATGAGAAGAAATACTATGCCGAATTACCTCTAACTGCCGATGCACAAACAAAAAATCAATCCGCGGTTGCACTATCACTCTTTGAAGCCGCAAAAATTTACCAAGATCGCCTGATAGAATATTCCGAGGCAATCAGATTATTCACCGAACTCGTTCGCAGGTTCCCTAACTCGGAAAACACACCCCAGGCATTGTATGAATTGGTAAAGCTGAATAAGCAATCGGGCGATTATTCACAGGCCGACGAATGGAAAGCCCAGTTATATACCAAATTTGGTAAAAGTGTTTACGTCCGCATGCTCGAAACAGGTGGCTCGCTCAGCGAATTGGCACAAAATGCCTCTGGCAACCAAGCCATCGATAGTTTATTCGAGAAAATGGTAAATGCCTACACCCGCGGTGAATACACAGAAGCGCTGACCATCAAACAGGCTTCCGACAGAAACTTTGCCGGAAATTATATTCAAGCCAAATTCGATTATTTGCAATCACTTTGCTTTATTAAAAAGGGCGATATCCCAAAGGGGATTTCTTTACTCGAGCAATTGGTTTTAGATTATCCGTCGAGCGAAATTTCATTGCGGGCTAGGGATATTATTGAAGCCCAGCAACGCCTTAAACTCGAATCTGAAGTTATAGCGGGAAACACAGGAATAAACGGACCCACTGCCGGAGCCAAATTTAAAGTGGCGTCACCCAAGGAAACTCTCGATGTCATTTTTGTATTCGCCAAAGGCACCAACGCCAATATGATTCGCGCGGCCATCAGTGATTTCAACAAAAAGCAATTTTCCTTTGAGAACCTTGCCATCGCCTCACCCCTGCTAATTGGCAGTAATTACGTGATCCGCGTTTCTCAATTTAGCACCAACCCAGTAGTGAACGACTACACCAGTTTCATTAACAAAGCCACCGCCGATTTTGCGGCAAAAGGCCTCTTTGAATACAATGCTATGCCCATCACCGAAGGAAACTTCGTTGAACTTTCAAAGTCGATGGATTTAAACGGATATCGTCAGTTTTCCGAGAAACAATAAGGCTGAATTCTGCGTATATTCGCAATTGATTCATGGCTGCTCCAGGGTTTAAATTTACGTTGATCAAACGCTTTTGGCAATTCCTCATTGGTGGAACCATCGCCGTTTTTTTAGTATTCATTTTGGTCAGTTTTGGCCTCTTCGGTGAAATGCCGGATGTTGAGGATTTAGAAAATCCAAAAAATGCGCTTAGCTCAGAAATTCTGGGCGATGATGGCACGTTAATGGGCAGTTTTTATTTAGAGAATCGAATCAATACCGCCCACAAAGACATCGCACCTTGCGTTTTCAACGCATTGGAAGCAACAGAAGATGTTAGATTTCGCGGACATTCAGGCATAGATATTCGCGGCACGATACGTGCCGTTGCAGCGCTCGGACAAGATGGCGGAGCCTCTACCCTCACCCAACAGCTTTCAGAAAATCTATTTTATCGACTTCAAAAACCATCTTCCAAGATTGGCATGGTGATGCAAAAATTTAAGGAATGGGTTATCGCAGTTGAACTAGAACGTCGATATACCAAAAACGAAATCATCACGATGTACCTCAATACCGTTCCCTTTTCAGGCATTTCCTTCGGTATAGAGTCCGCTTCAAAAGAGTTCTTCAACAAAAAACCCAAAGACCTCCGCATCGAGGAAGCCGCCGTATTAATTGGGATGCTAAAGGCAAACCATCGCTATAATCCAAAATTCAATCCCGACAAATCACTATCCAGGCGAAACACAGTTTTGGAGCAGATGAATAAATACAATTTCTTAACCGACGATAGTCTGGAATTATTGAAAGCCAAACCCATAAAAATCAATTATCGCAGCGCCGAAATGGATGGAATGGCCCAGTATTTCAAATTCTATTTGGGTGAATACCTAAAGCCTTGGTGCAAGGAAAAAGGCATCGACCTATACCGTAGCGGATTAAAAATATACACCACATTGAACCCCAAGTTGCAGCAATATGCCGAAAAAGCTGTGCAGCAACACATGCCCGAACTGCAATCGCAATTCACCAAAAGCTGGGGCAAAGAAAAACCTTGGCGTTATGTAACAACGCGTGCCGTTATTCCAGGTTTCATCGAAAGCGCCTTAAAACGGACAGAACGATACAAAGGCCTGGCCGATGAAATGGGCGATGATTCCGCGAAAATTATCCAGGAATTAAAAAAACCCATCAAAATGACCGTCTTCTCCTGGCATGGAGATATCGATACAATGATGTCGCCCTACGATAGCATGGCCTACATAAAAAAAGTATTGATGGCCGGATTTATCGCCGTTCAACCTGAATCGGGCCATGTGAAAGCATGGGTAGGTGGAATCAACCACAAACACTTTAAATACGATCACGTAAACCGCCGTGCTCGCCGTCAGGTGGGATCTACATTTAAGCCGATTGTATATGCTACGGCCATCGACATTAACCAGATGACGCCTTGCACTGAATTCCCACGGGAGCGCACCACCTTTTTCTCTGGCGGACAGGAATGGAGTCCTCGCAATGCCGATGGAAAATCGGGTGGCGTTTGGACGATGTCGAGGGGTTTGGCACAATCAGATAATTTGATCACCGCGCAGGTAATGAAAAGCCTGGGCGATGATGCCCCGGATATCGTAGTGAAATTTTCGGAACGCGTGGGCATAGAAGCCAACCGAATCCCAAAAGTACCATCGATTTGTTTGGGCACGATGGAATTATCGCCGTTTGAAATGGCAAGTGCCTATTCTGCATTTGCAAACAATGGGTTGTGGGTTGAACCAACATTTTTGTTGCGAATCGAGGATAAAAATGGCAACATTTTGGAGGATTTTAATCAGCCCAAAACCGACCAAGTACTGAGCGCAGAAAAGGCTTATATGATGTTCCGCATGCTGGAAAATGTGGTAAATGGCGGAACTGGGAGTCGAATTCGTGGCGGCAAATACGCCGTTGAGGGACATATCGCGGGAAAGACTGGAACAACACAGGGATCTGCCGATGGTTGGTTTATGGGTCTGACAAAAAATTTGGTTTGTGCTACATGGGTAGGTGCAGATGATCCAACGGTTAGGATTCGCGGAACGCTCATTGGTCAAGGCGCCAACATGAGTTTACCAATATTTGCATATTTCATCAAGGCGGCGCTCGACGATAAATCCACGGGGATCTCTTCGGATGCGTTGGATATGCCGGATGGGTTTGACCTAGGGATATTGGACTGTAGCAAGCGAGCGATGGGCGATGACCGGCGTCCGCCAGCAAATATTCCAGGACTTGGAGAATAAGTTGTTTTTGCTAAATAATTTTGTTATATTTGCACCCCTTAAAAAGTAATAAATCCAATGAAACCCGATATTCATCCATCGACCTACCGCAAAGTTGTTTTCAAAGACATGAGCTGCGACCATAGCTTTATCGTACACAGTTGCGTAAACACAAAAGAATCCATCAAATGGGAAGACGGCAACGAATACCCATTGTACAAATTGGAAATTTCTTCACAATCACATCCTTTTTACACAGGTAAACAGAATTTGATCGACACGGCAGGACGTATCGACAAGTTCATGAGGCGTTACAACAAGAAATAATTCTTGTCGTTTCGTCGATAGACTTAAAAAAAGCCAACCCTTCGGGTTGGCTTTTTTGTTTTTCGTGTAAATTTGCGACATGACAACCCTGCTGCAGTTTGTTGAACCCTCACAAATAGAGAACCTCTATCCGCTAACCATTACCAGGCCCGCGGCAGATTTACGCTGTGGCATCCTAACCATTGCGGAAAAATGGATGCGCGATTTAGGCATCGAGCCAGAACATACCGGATTCCTTGCCCGAGAACACCTAAATCACCCGCAAAGTAGATTCAATGCAGTTAGGACAACAGCAAGCTCTTCTACAATCATTCAGATTCACGGAGCAATCATCCCCAATCCCTTATTGATTGCGCTTACAAAAGGACTCAAACCAGGAGAAGCATTATCACACAACAACGAAATCATCGTTTCTTGCATCACAACTGAGTCGAACGACATCAGCAATAGCATCAATTACACGGACTCATTCGATTCCATTGATCGACCTTATCACATTTTCGCACTAAACGGCAAAGAAATTATTCAGGATTTTGCGAGAATTACAGGCGGAAGAGCATCGAACAGCCTATCTAGCAGCAACCGCGCGTTTGGCACCCACCCGATTTTCATCGAAGAAGGTGCAAAAGTGGAATGTGCAACACTCAATAGCAACGATGGCCCTATTTACATAGGTAAGAACGCCGAAATCATGGAAGGCAGTCTAGTACGCGGTCCTTTTGCGATGTGTGAAGGCGCTGTACTGAAGATGGGCACCAAAGTATATTCCGCAACCACCCTTGGCCCCTATTGTGTAGCCGGCGGTGAGATTTCAAACGTTGTTTTCTGGGGTTACAGCAACAAAGGCCACGATGGATTTCTTGGCAACGCAGTCTTGGGTGAATGGTGCAATATTGGAGCCGACACCAACGCTTCCAACCTCAAAAACACATACGATGAGGTAAAAGTGTGGAATTACAGCAGCGGTCGATTTGAGAAGAGCGGACAGCAATTCTGCGGATTAATTATGGGCGATCATAGCAAGTGCGGAATCAATACGATGTTCAACACAGGAACTGTGGTTGGCGTTGGATGCAATTTGTTCGGAGCGGGATTCCCAAGGCAATTTGTCCCTGACTTTAGTTGGGGCGGTGCACAAGGATTTGTCACCCATAAATTGGATGCAGTACACAAAACAGCAGCATTGGTTTTACCTCGCAGAAAACGCGAATACGGTGATTTTGAAAAACAAGTCATGGAATACGCCTTCACGATCACAGCGCCACTTCGTGGCGATGAATAATCGTTAATTACACTAAAACAATAAAAGGGCCGAAAGGCCCTTTTATTGTTTCTAATTTATAAGAATACTTACACTCGAGAGATTATAATTTACAACGCTTCATTCATACTGCGAACTGCAGCAGCACTCTTCTCAAATTCAGCTTTCTCCTCATCATTCAATTCCAATTCAATAATTTTCTCCCAACCGTTCTTACCTAGGATTACTGGAACACCGATGCAAATATCTGATTGACCGTATTCGCCATCCAAAGAAACACAACAAGGCATCATCTTCTTCTGATCACAAACAAGACTCTGAACCAAGACGCTTACCGCCGCTCCAGGAGCATACCAAGCACTTGTTCCCAACATACCTGTCAATGTAGCACCACCCACCATAGTATCCGCTTTAACTTTCGCTAACGCATCAGACGACAACATTTGACTAACCGGAACACCTTTGTAAGATGCCAAACGAGTTAAAGGAATCATAGTAGTATCACCATGACCACCGATTACCATACCATCTACATCTGATGCTGGGCAACCCAACGCGGTTGACAAGTAATACTTGAATCTAGCCGAGTCAAGTGCGCCACCCATACCAATAATCTTATGCTTCGATACACCTGAATTTGATTTAGCCAAGTATGTCATTGTATCCATAGGATTACTAACGATTACAAAAACTGCATTTGGCGAGTGCGCTAAACAATTCTCCATCACCATTTTAACAATGCCCGCATTGATACCAATCAACTCCTCACGCGTCATCCCTGGCTTACGTGGGATACCACTGGTAATTACAACCACATCACTTCCTGCAGTCTTAGAGTAATCATTCGTACTTCCGGAAATGCGCGTATCAAACCCATTGAGGGCAGCCGTTTGCATCAAATCCAAGGCTTTACCCTCGGCGAAGTTTTCTTTGATGTCTAACAGCACCACTTCTGCTGCGAAATTTTTGATTGCAATGTACTCCGCACAGCTTGCGCCTACGTTTCCTGCTCCGATGACACTGATTTTGCTCATGACGATGTGATTTTTCTTTTGGTAGCGCGAATTTACAAAATGAAAAACGATCTTTTGCGAAAATTCCAACTCATTTACATTAATTAAAAAAAATCAATCCAACTCACTTACTTTTGCAATCCTTTTATAAACTAAATACAAAAATCAAGTGAAAAACAAATACGTCGACCTAATCAACCAAACATTCTACTTCCCCACAGAAGAGTTCAAGTTAGACAGTAACGACAATTTAGAATTCCACGGAATTCCCATGATGGACCTTATCGAACAATACGGAACACCATTGAAATTCACCTACTTACCTAAGATATCGGAGAATATCCAAAAGGCAAGAACTTGGTTCAATGTGGCCATCGCCAAAGCAGACTACCAAGGTAAATACTTCTATTGCTACTGCACTAAAAGCAATCACTTCTCGCATGTAATCGACGAAGTACTAAAGAACAACGTACACATCGAAACATCGTCGGCCTTTGACATCAACATCCTAGAAAACCTATTTGAACAAGGGAAAATCAGCAAAGACAAGTTCATCGTTTGCAACGGTTTCAAGAAGGAAAACTACATCGAAAACATTGCAAATCTGATCAATAACGATTGGACAAACGTAATTCCTGTCATGGATAACAGCAATGAGATTGACTTACTTACCCAATACACCGACAAACCCGTTACAGTTGGAATAAGAATTGCCGCGGAAGAAGAACCCAAATTCGAATTTTACACTTCGCGATTAGGCATCGGATACAAAGACTTGGTCAACTTTTACAGAACCAAAGTAAAAAAGAATAAAAATGTGAAGTTGAAAATGCTCCACTTTTTTATCAATACGGGCATTTACGACACCGCTTACTATTGGAATGAATTGCACAAGTGTTTAAAGGTGTATTGCGAACTCAAGCAGGAATGCCCTGACCTCGACACCCTGAATATTGGCGGTGGATTCCCAATCAAAAACTCACTTACATTTGATTACGATTACGAATACATGGCCACCGAAATCGTGAGTCAGATTAAGCAAGTATGTACTGAGAACAACATCCCTGAACCACACATCTTTACAGAATTTGGATCATTCACCGTAGGCGAAGCTGGAGGGAATATCTATTCTGTTTTGGATCAAAAATCACAAAACGATCGTGAAAAATGGAATATGATCGATTCAAGCTTTATGACTACCCTTCCCGATGCTTGGGCAATCAACAAGAAATTCATCATGCTTCCCATCAACCGTTGGAATGAGGAACAAGAACGCGTATTGTTGGGTGGAATCACTTGCGATAGCGACGATTACTACAACTCAGAGCAGCACGTAAACGCGATTTATCTTCCGAAATACGACCCAGAAGATCCATTGTACTTGGGATTCTTCAACACAGGCGCATATCAGGAAAGTATTGGAGGCTACGGTGGAATTCAACACTGCCTTACACCAGCACCAAAACACGTAATTATTGATCGCGATGAAAACGGCGACCACCACTTCCGATTGTTCTCTAAAGAGCAGAGTTATAAGAGCATGCTAAAAACGTTGGGATACATGTAATTTAATGCCGCGCATTGATATCGCACTCACCTGCTGCATTTTTGTCCGCAATCAAATTACGCCCAATCGTTAAAGGGGGAATTTTACAAGAAAATTTCATAAAGTTTACATTTTCTGAATCAGCAATCACGAACAAAATCGTGAACTTTGTGTTATAATTAAAAATAACATATGTCAGATTCACATCATACCGGAAATCCAAGCGGGGAAGCAAAATGCCCGTTCAATCATGGACAAAGCCCAAAAGTAGCGGGTGCTGGAACAAGCAACCAAGACTGGTGGCCAAACCAATTGAATTTAAACGCTTTACGTCAACATTCTAATCTTTCCAATCCTTTAGGCAGCGACTTCAACTATGCCGAGGAATTTAAAAACCTCGACCTAAACGCCTTAAAGCAAGACATCATCGAGGTAATGACAACATCTCAGGACTGGTGGCCTGCAGATTACGGTCATTACGGACCATTTTTCATCCGTATGGCTTGGCACAGCGCGGGAACCTACCGTACATCAGACGGTCGCGGTGGCGCAGGTGCTGGAATGCAAAGATTTGCTCCATTAAATAGCTGGCCCGACAATACCAACTTAGACAAAGCCCGTTTGTTGCTTTGGCCTATCAAACAGAAATACGGCCAACAAATATCTTGGGCCGATTTGATGATTTTGGCAGGAAACGTAGCCCTTGATTCTATGGGATTCAAAACATTTGGTTTCGCTGGCGGTCGCGCCGATGTATGGGAAGCCGAAGAAGTATACTGGGGTTCAGAGCGCAAATGGCTCGAAGACAAGCGCTATGTAGGCGACCGTGAATTAGAGAATCCTTTGGCCGCAGTTCAAATGGGTTTGATTTATGTAAATCCAGAAGGCCCTAACGGCAACCCCGACCCTATCGCTTCAGCCAAAGACATTCGCGAAACTTTCGCTAGAATGGCAATGGACGATATCGAGACGGTGGCTTTGATTGCTGGTGGACATACATTTGGTAAAACACATGGTGCCGCAGACCCAAGTAAATACGTTGGTCCAGAACCTGCCGGAGCTGACATCGCGATGCAAGGCACGGGATGGAAAAACACTTTTGGAACTGGAAACGCGGGCGACACCATCACCAGCGGACTGGAAGGTGCATGGACAACAACCCCAACCCAATGGAGCAACAATTACTTTGAGAACTTATTTGGATACGAATGGGAACTCACAAAAAGCCCAGCAGGCGCGCAACAATGGAAGCCCAAAGGCAATGACGGCGAAGGCTTAGTACCAGATGCCCACGATGCGTCAAAAAAACACGCTCCATTTATGCTAACAACCGATTTGGCTTTGCGTTT
>CAMBTR010000041.1 GCA_945870885.1 Chryseobacterium gleum
GATGCTGATGGCGATGGCTTAGGCAACTGGCGTGACTTGGATTCTGATGGTGATGGAATTAGCGATCAAACAGAAGGTACTGTAGATACTGATGGTGATGGAACGTCGGATTACCTAGATACAGATTCAGATAACGATGGAATCTTGGATAGTGTTGAAGGCACTGTTGATACAGATAGCGATGGTACTGGCGATTGGCGCGATTTGGATTCCGATAATGATGGAATTTCCGATAAAATTGAAGGCACAACCGACACGGATGGTGATGGCATAGGTAACTGGCGTGATTTGGATTCCGACAATGATGGCATCAGCGACCAAACGGAGGGTACTGTTGATACCGATGGTGATGGAAACGGCGATTGGATTGATATCGATTCAGACGGCGATAACATTTTAGACAGTATCGAAGGAACCACCGATACCGATGGTGATGGCGTTGGCAACTGGCGTGATACTGATTCCGATGGTGATGGTATCCTTGATAGCTTGGAAGGAACCAATGACTTCGATGGTGATGGTATTGGCAACTGGTTAGATTTGGATTCTGATGGCGATGGCATCGTAGATAAAACCGAAGGTAGTACTGACGCTGATGGCGACTCACAAGGCAATTGGTTAGACCTAGATTCAGATGGTGATGGTATCAGTGATAAAATCGAAGGAACTGTTGACACCGATGGTGATGGAATTGCAGATTACTTAGATCTTGACTCCGATGGTGATGGTATCTTGGATAGCGTTGAAGGCACAGTAGACACCGACGGCGATGGAACAGGAGATTGGAGAGATTTGGATTCCGACAATGATGGAATTTCTGATAAAATAGAAGGTACAACCGACACCGATGGTGATGGAACAGGTAACTGGCGTGACTTGGATTCAGACGGTGATGGTATCAGCGATAAAATCGAAGGCACAACGGATACTGATTCCGATGGCAATGCGGATTACTTGGATTTAGATTCAGACGGTGACGGTATTGATGATAAAACCGAAGGTACTATTGACACCGATGGTGATGGAGTTGGTAACTGGAGAGACTTGGATTCAGATGATGATGAACTGTTAGATAGCTTAGAAGGAACCAAAGACATTGATAAAGATGGCGTAGCCGATTATGTAGATGCCGATTTCTTTGTCCCAGAAGGTATTTCGCCCAATGGTGATGGAGTAAACGATCAGTTATATGTTCGTGGTTTGAAATCGAAAGTATTTAGCAATCCTCAAATTATAGTGTTTAACCGTTGGGGTCAGTTAGTATTTGAGTCTGGTGTTGGATATAAAAATGACTGGGATGGAAAAGCAAGCCAAACAGGTCAAGTTTTACCAGAAGGAGTTTACTATTTGATTTTCAAATACGCCGATAAAACAGTGTCTCAAAATCTTTATATTAAAAACTAAAAACATCATAAAACATGAAATTCATGATAAATAATAAATTAAGGGTGTTGGTTGCCATTGTTTGTGCGATGGCGTCAAAACTGACTGCGCAGCAAGAGCAGATGTACACCCATTATGATTTTAACTCAATGGCAATGAATCCAGCTTATACTGGGTCGAAGAGAACTTTAGTTGCTAGCGCTTTATCTAGAGTTCAATGGGCTAACTACCCTGGAGCGCCGAAATACCAAAGTTTGTCAATTCATACCCCAATTTCTCAAGCCCCGGCTTTCAGAGATTTTGCTGTTGGATTGAACGTTCAAACGGGAAAAATCGGAAAATTTGCTGTTGCATCGCCATTTGGAGAAACAGAAGTTGCGGGAAATATTGCGTATCACAAACAAATCACGCGTGATTTGCGATTGGCAGTTGGTTTGAGGTTGGGCGCCTATAATTATCGCGCTGAATTATCGAAACTTCAATTGCAAAATCCTACGGATGTTTCTTATGGCAATGACTATTCTATTACAGCACCGTTAACGGGGTTTGGCGTTTATCTTTATACAGAGAAGTTCTTTGCCGCCGTGAGTGCACCGAGAATGGTTTTCGTTTCACCCAATACAACGGCATCTGGAATCAACCTAAATTATATTTCTCAAACGCATTATTATGCAACTGGAGGTATGGTGTTTGATGTGGACTATGATTTAAAATTGAAAGCTACAACACAGATCAAATTTGTAAATGGTGTGCCAATGCAAGCAGATTTTAATTTGCATGCTTTGTATAAGGATTTCGGATCGATTGGTGCGTTTTATAGAACTGGCGGCGATATTGGCCTAATGGCCACTGCCCAACTCAATCCTTACTTTAAATTCATGTATTCTTACGATAGCAAAACGGCCCCATTGAATCAATATGTAAGAGGATCTCATGAATTTGGTTTGCAATACATGATCCCCTATAAGTCAAACAGTCGCATGAAAGTGCCTCGTTATTTCTAACATAAAAATTAATTAGAGAAAAAACATGAAGTCATCTAAGTATATAGTTACGGTTATTGTGGGGTTGCTCCTAACAAGTACAAGTCTATTGGCTCAGAAAAAATTGGTCGATGATATTTACACGTACAATTACACCAAAATCATCAATCAAAATGGGGGCAAGGCAATTGCAAAAAAAGCGGATTATCCGCATCAAAGAGCGTTGGCTTATTCGTTAGCTCAGGTAGAGCAAAACGCGTTGGCCTTTGAGTCTTATTCTGAGTTATTTGCAAAATATGCAGACATGGTGGATGGATATGATAAACTCTGCTATGCTTTAGTTGCTAGAAAAATGGAAAACTATCTTTTGTCAGATAGTTTGTTATTGCTTTTAAAATCCACAGAATACGCATCGCAACCATTTTATAATGAGCTAAGCCAAGAATTTATTGACCAAAATAAGACGGCTGAAAATTATTGGGCCGAAAATGATTTTTCCACATTTTACTCTGTAAAACCATTTCCGAGCAATACAAAATCTGGAGAATACGCATTGGTTCCAGATAAAAAAGGTAACGCGTATTATTCTACACACACCGAAAATGGCTTGCAAAAATCTATTTCCACATGGCATGAGCAGCCATACTATAAAATTTTCAAAGCACAGTATGGGGATAGTTCATTGGGCCTGACTTCTGAATTAACCAATAATAAAAACGGAGTGCATCAACATGTGAGTTTTGTAGATGTTAATACAGGTTTTATTTATATTACTCGTAATGCAACAAAAAAGAATGCGAAACGCGAAAGGGTATTGCAAGTATTTGCAATGCGTCAAAATGCTCTCACAAAAAAATGGATCGAAATTCCGTTTCAATTGAACAATATTGAATTTTCAGTAGCGGATTTAGTTATTTCACCGGATGGATCAAAGGTGGTATTTGTTTCAGATATGCCCGGTGGATTTGGAAAATCAGACTTATACGAAGCTCCTATTTTACAGAGCGATAAAAATGGAATTAAAATTGGTGAGGCCAAGAACATGGGATCCGAAATTAATACAGCACTTCGCGACAATTTTCCGAGTTTTAGTGATTCTGGACAATTCTATTTTTCTTCTGATGGACATTTGGGTTTTGGTGGATTGGATCTCTTTTTCATCGATGGCAATACCAAGTTGGTGTTGAATGCAGGAAGACCTATCAACTCTGCGTATGATGATTTTGCTGCACAAATTCACGACCGTGATGCTTGGGGAACTCTGAGTTCAAATCGTTTGAGCAAAGGATATGATGATAACTTATATTTCTTTCGTTGGGTTGGTCCTTCTGAACAAGAAATTGAGAAGTCAAAAGAAAGCCCAGTTATCGTAGAAGTGATTGATGAGGAAACGGGTTTACCAGTTAAAGGGGCTGATGTGGCCATTGATGATTTGAACGACAGTGAAATTGCGACCAAAGGTCTTACAGATGATAAAGGAGCTTACTCATTTTTCGGGATTGCACCACAAGATGCCAATCCTAATTTACAGGTATCATCCCACCCTTGTGGCTATCGTTATGCAACTGCTGATAGTGTAGTGGATTTGGAAGATGGATCACGAAAAATTGTTTTGAAAGCGAAGGCCTATAAAGTGGGAGATGATTTGGGAAAATTGTTCGATATCAAACCAATCCATTATGCTTCTGCGAAATTTGATATCACAGACGAGAGCAAGAGAGATCTAGACAAACTGGTAGTTATCATGCAGGATAATCCGGGTTTAAGTGTTGAATTGGGCTCGCATACAGATAGCAAAGCAACAGCGGCATTTAACCAGAATTTGTCTGAAAGTCGTGCCAAGGCCGCTTATGATTATGTTGTAGGTCGTGGTGTTGACGCATCTCGCATTGGATTTAAAGGATATGGTGAAACGAATATTTTGAACAAGTGTTTGGATGGGGTTACATGTTCTGATGATGAGCATGCAGTAAACCGCAGAACAGAGTTTATTATTGGTGCAATTGTTCCTTGTACACCAGTTTCAACTGTAGTTGACACCGCAAAAAAAGTTCAAAATCCGGATGGTTCAGTTGCGGTTACAGATGCTACTTCATCTAGCGCTTCCGCTGCCGTTAAGGCTTCGGAGGCGGCATTGGCGGATATCTCTCAGAAATCTATGATTTGTGGTGATGCGGATGCGGATGGAATTCCTGATTATTTGGATACGGATTCTGACAATGATGGTATACCAGATGCTGCGGAAGGCACAATGGATACAGATAAGGATGGTATTCCGAACTTCTTAGATCGCGATTCTGATGGTGATGGCATTGCTGATGGTATCGAAAAGACTGGAGACGCAGATAAGGATGGCAAAGCAAACTTGATTGATACTGATTCTGATGGTGACGGTATTGATGACAAAACAGAAGGAACTAAGGATTCAGATAAAGATTCACAGCCTGATTTCTTGGATACTGATTCAGACAATGACGGTATTCCAGATAAGGCGGAAGGTGCAGAAGATTTAGATCGTGATGGTTTGTCGAACTATCTTGATTTGGATGCAGACGGCGATGGAATCAGTGACAGTGTAGAAGGTAGAAACGATACAGATAAAGATGGTAAACCCAATTTCTTAGATACTGATAGTGATGGTGATACCATTCCAGATGCTATGGAAAAAGGAAAGGTTGCTGGATCGCCTGCCGATTCTGACAGTGATGGTAAACCAGATTACGTTGATACGGATTCTGACGAAGATGGTATTGCGGACAAAGTGGAAGCCCCTGCATGTTTGCCTGGACAACAGTCTAATAATACAGGCGGAGCAAGCCCGGTGAGCAATGTAAAAACAGGCAATCAAACACTTACTGTATCTGAACCTGTTGTACAGCGCGCAATCACTCCAAGTAGCAACATACTTAGACCTATTGTAACAGGAGTTAAGGTTCAGTATCGTATCCAGTTTACTATTTCAAAAACACAAATACCAGTGAAAACCTTTACAGATAAAGGAATTGGTTATGTTTATGAATATCAACAGGCTGGTTACTATAAATATTGCACAGATAAGGTGTTTAATTCTGAAGCTGAAGCGTTGAATGAAAAATCACGTGTACGCGGTTTGGGTTATACAGATGCGTTTATTGCAGGATTTCAAAACGGAGTTCGAGTGAAATAATTGATTTAGGAATTTTATTTTAATAGAAGAGGGGGGCAATTGCCCCCCTCTTCTATTAAAATTGACGAAAGAACAATTCATAGCACCCTAAAATTATTTCGAGTAAATTAGCCGTGTTTTAACAAAGGCTTGGTCACAAGCGCAAGGTATCGTGATAAAGAAAATAATAGAGCAAGTTTTTCAAAGAGTGGGGAGCATGAGACTGGTTGGTCTACTGTATGTCGCCGCCATTATTTTTATTTCACTTAGAAATTTGAGTTTACCGTGGGGCGACCTATTTGCAGACGGCGGATTTTATAGCCATTACAACAACTACATCATCTTCAAACAATCGTTTTTTCACTTGATTGCGCATAAAGATCTATACATCCACTACCCTTTGGAACAATACGATTTATTCAAATACCCGCCCACGTTTGCCCTGCTGTTTGCCCCATTTTCCTTGTTGCCAGATTTTTTGGGATATTCCATATGGACAGCATTGAATCTGCTACTTCCGGTTTTTGCCATTTATAAGTTACAGGGAGTGTTGAGCCGAGTAAAGGCTGTCATGTCTACACTTTTGCTATTAGAAGGTTTTACAAGCGCATTAAACAGCCAAAGCAACGGTCTGATGCTAGGTTTGTTGCTGTTCGCTTTCGTCGCAATGCAAAAAGGACGGATTTCGCAAGCCGTATTGTTTATTTGGCTCACCGCATTCATCAAACTTTTTGGAATTTTGTTCTTTGCGATGTTGCTCGTTTTTCCAGGTGCATTGAAGAAGTCCTTGCTGAGAGTTCCGTTGATATTCGGCGCACTGTATTTGCTGCCATTGCCTGTTCTAGGGTGGGAAGGATTACAACGTCAGTATGCTTCTATGTTCAATCTCTTGGGCCATGACCATGGCTTCTTCGTGAAATACTCTGTGGTGGGTTGGTTACAGCAATGGTTTGGACTTCGGCCCAACAAAAATCTCATTTTGATGCTGGGATTGGGCTTGCAATGCCTCCCCTTGATGATACTTATCGTCAAACAAAAACTATGGCGCTCTGCATCGCTTCAACAGATGAATCCCAAAAGTCTTGAACGATTCCAGTTCCTTTTTGCCGCGTCTTGGTTATTATGGATGGTCATTTTTAATCACATGGCGGAATCTGCTACCTATGTTATTGCTGTAGGTGGAGCGATGTTGGCCTTATCGCAGATTGGGCTCATTAACAATGCCGATTTTAATTCTGTCAAAAATACCCAATTGGATGATGTTCGAAACAATCCAATTGATTCAATTAATCAGTCAAACAACTCAGTTCAAAACGTCGGTTGGCGTCGACACCTAAGTTTTAAAAATTCACCTTGGATTGCGGCATTTATTATGATGTTCCTATTCACGATGCTTGGCCCTACAGATATTTATCCAAAGGAAGTCCGATTTTGGATCGTTGAAACCGCGCAGTTAAAAGCCTTTCCTTGTATTTTGTTGTGGGGGTTAACCCTGATTGAAATGCATCGATGCAACGTTGGCAACAGGCAAAATACCATTTGATGAAGATTCTGCCGTACATTGATTAATCGACGTATAGCCGTGGATTCCAAAAAAAAGGGAGGCTTTGCCTCCCTTTTTCAATGTATAATAGTTAAAACTGTGAACCAGTAGAATTAACGGCGGTTGCGGTTGTCACGACCTCCGTCGCGGCCACCACGGCCACCATCGCGGCCACCTCTGCCACCGTCAGGACGCGGAGCACGTTCGCGCTCTACATATCCTTCTGGTTTTGGTGTTAAAGATTTCATGCTCAAACGGTACTTGCCTGAACGCTGATCTACTTCTACCAATTGAACAGTAACTTCATCTCCTTCGTTAAATACGCCTTCCATTGTAGAAACACGCTCGTAAGAGATTTCGCTGATGTGCAACAATCCGTCTTTACCAGGCATGAATTCAACAAAAGCGCCAAATTCAGTAATGGTTTTAACTTTTCCGGTGTATGTTCCACCCACTTCAGGAATTGCAACAATGCCATTTACAATCGCAACTGCTGCTGCCATGCTATCGCCATCGTTACTCAAAATTTCTACATAACCTTTACCATCACGCTCTTCGATAGAGATGTTAGTACCTGTACGAGCTTGAATGTCTTGAATGATTTTTCCTCCTGGTCCGATAACCGCACCGATGAATTCTTTATCAATCACAATCATTTCAACACGTGGAGTGTGAGGCTTCAATTCTGGCTTACCCGCAGTAATGGTTTTAGCCATTTCACCCAAAATGTGTAAACGACCGTCTTTGGCTTGTTTCAAAGCCTGAGCAACCATTTCCCACTTCAAACCGTTGATTTTGATATCCATCTGACAAGCAGTGATACCTTCGGTAGTTCCAACTACTTTGAAATCCATATCGCCCAAGTGATCTTCATCACCCAAGATATCGGTTAACACCGTGTAACGTCCAGATTCGTCAGTAATCAAACCCATAGCAATACCACCAACAGGCTTTTGCATTGGAATACCAGAATCCATCAACGCCATAGAACCGGCACAAACCGTTGCCATAGAAGAAGAACCATTAGACTCTAAAATATCACTTACAATACGAATTACATAAGGAACATCGATAGGCAACATGGCTTTTAAACCACGCAACGCCAAGTTTCCGTGACCGATTTCACGACGACCAGGACCGCGGTTAGGTCTTACTTCGCCTGTAGAAAAACCAGGGAAGTTATAGTGCAACATCAAACGGCTATGTCCGTGCAACATTGGAGCATCCATCAATTGCTCATCCATTTTACCACCCAAAGTAACTGTTGTCAAAGACTGAGTTTCTCCGCGAGTAAAAACGGCAGAACCGTGTGCAGCTGGCAAATAATCTACTTCAGTATAGATAGGACGAACTTGGGTTGTAGAACGACCGTCCAAACGACGACCGCTATCCAAGATCATTTCACGCATTTGGTTGTATTCTGCTTCGTGGAAGTATTTCTTGGCCAAACGAACCATACGAGCGGCTTGTTCATGTCCTTCGAACTGTTTGCAATATTCAGCAATGATGGCCTTAAACGCAGCGGTACGCTCATTTTTTGGTGCACCACTTTCTGCAACTTTACGGATGTCAGCAGAGGTTTCAGCGATTACGCGCTCGCGCAATTCAGCATCATTGTCTTCATGGTTGTATTCACGAACGGGTTTGCGACCACCCATTTCAGCCAACAATTCCATTTGGGCAGCACACTGTAATTTTACAGCTTCATGACCAAACTTTAAGGCTTCCAAGAACTCTTCTTCAGACAATTCTTTCAATTCACCTTCAACCATGTTCAAGTCGTTGGCTGTTCCACCAACCAACATATCGATATCAGATAAAGCCAATTCTTCTCTTGTAGGGTTAACGATGAATTTGCCATCGATTCTACCCACGCGAACTTCAGAGATAGGTCCTAAGAAAGGAATATCTGTCAACATCAACGCAGCTGAAGCAGCCAATCCAACATAACTGTCTGGAAGGATGTTCTCATCTGAAGAAATCAATGTCAACATCACTTGTGTATCGGCATGATAATCTTCAGGGAACAAAGGACGCAAGCAACGGTCTACCAAACGAGAAATCAAGATTTCATAGTCAGACAAACGTGCTTCACGACGTAAGAAGCTACCAGGGATACGTCCTACAGCAGCAAATTTCTCTTGATAGTCAACGCTCAAAGGAAGGAAGTCAACACCTTCTTTTGCATCGTAGTTAGAAACTACAGAGGCCAAGATCATGGTTTTACCAACTTTCACTACGCAGCTACCGTGGGCTTGACGAGCCAATTTTCCGGTTTCGATCTCGATGATTTTACCATCACCAGTGTCGAATTGTTTTTTGTGTATTTTAAACATTATTATATAATTTCTTAAATAAAAAGCCCCTCTTCGCAAGGCGAACGGGGCTTTTCTTTAATCGTAAAAGGTATAAAAGACCGAGCTTACTTACGCAAGCCCAATTCTTTAATCAACGCTCTGTATTTGAAGATGTCGTTCTTCATCAAGTAGTTCAACAAGCTTCTACGCTTACCAACCAACTTAATCAACGACAATTCCGCGCTTTTGTCTTTGCGGAATTCCTTCAAGTGCGCACTGATAAAATTAATTCTCTCAGTGAACATTGCAATTTGTGCTTCGGTGCTACCAGTATTGGTTTCAGCGCCTCCGAAGGCGGTAAAAATTTCTTTCTTTCTATCAGCAGTTAAGTGCATGGCTTTCTCAAATGGGACGCAAAGATAAGCAACATTATTAAAAATGTGGATATCAGTTTGAAAAAGTTTCGAATATTATCGCTTCATCGACAGAAATAATCCTTAAGGAATCAAAATTTCACCTGCAATTTACAATTTCACCTGCGATGCAGTTACTACCTTTGCAATCTATATATGCGTGAACTCTATTTCTTAAATCAGTATTTGAAAAAATACGCCATCCCCATGAGTTTGGGCATTTTGTTTGTTTTGCTCACGAACATTTTCTCAGCATCCGTTCCAGTTTTGGTGAGAGTGGGTTTGGACGAGGCGTTAAAGCAATCCGTTTGGATCAGTGGGTCTGGCGACTTTTTGGTAATGGGGTTGATTTTCAAGACGGCTTTGATTTTTGGCATCGCAATCCTTATTGTTTCAATAATTAGGGGTATTTTTATGTATTACATGCGTCAGACACTCATTGTGGTTTCGCGTAAAGTAGAGTACGATCTAAAAAATGTTCTATACGATAAGTATCAGCAGTTGGGAGAAGCATTTTATCGAAAACATATGACAGGTGATTTGCTTTCCAGAATGAGCGAAGATGTCTCTAATGTGAGGATGTATATTGGTCCATCGATTATGTATTTCGCCAATATGCTTTTCACGTTTGTTGTAGTGATATATCAAATGGTTCAAGCCAATGCGAGTCTAACGCTTTGGGTGTTATTGCCATTGCCGATTTTGTCGGTTTCCATTTATCAAGTGAGTAAGCGGATGAATCTTGGCAACAAAGTGATTCAAGAACAGTTGTCTTTGCTAACGGCCAGCGCCCAAGAAACTTTTGCGGGTATTCGTATCATCAAATCTTTTGGCATGGAATCAACATTCAGCAAGAAATTTCACGAAGAAGGCGAGGAATACAAGCGTCGAAATATGGATTTGGCGAAAATCAACGCGATGTTTTTCCCTTTGATGTTATTGTTAATGGGTTTGAGTACGTTGTTGGTGATTTATTTGGGTGGAAAAGCGGTAGAAGAAGGCACGTTTACACCGGGAAATTTGGCGGAGTTCGTGATCTATTTAAATATGTTGATTTGGCCAGTGGCGAGTTTGGGTTGGACAACGGCTTTGGTTCAGAAGGCTGCGGCAAGTCAAAAGCGCATCAACGAATTTTTACAAGCCGAATCGCATCAAACAGAATCGGGTAAACCGTTTTCATTGTCTAATCAAATCACAATCAATAATTTGTCATTCACCTACGAAGGCAAAACAACAACCTCGTTGAGTGACGTAAATTTCACAATCAAAAAAGGCGAAATCATTGGAATCACCGGAAAAACGGGGTCGGGTAAATCAACCTTGGCTCAGATGCTCGCGGCGATGTATTATGGCAATGCGGAAGCGAAATCTATTTTATTTGATGGCGTTCCATTGGCCGAAATCGACTTAACGGATTACCGTAGGAACTTGGCTTATGTACCTCAGGATGTATTTTTGTTTTCGGAGTCGATAAGAGAAAACATTGCATTTGGTTTGGAGGATGGCAAAGCGAGCGATGAAGAATTGCAAAGGGCTATTACCGCGGCTGGTTTATTGAATGATATCACCCAGTGGCCCCAGGGTTTGGAGACAATTTTGGGCGAACGTGGTGTGAGTTTATCTGGCGGTCAAAAACAAAGGGTAAGTTTGGCTCGGGCGTTGATCAAAAAGGCGCAATTTTATATTCTTGACGATTGCTTAAGTGCTGTGGATTCTGAGACGGAACGAAATATTATTGATCAATTGCAGGCTTGGTTAAAACAGAGTACGGCGGTTGTGGTTTCGCATCGAATCGCTCCATTAAAAATGGCCCATCGCATCTTAGTATTGGACGATGGCAAGCTAACGCACATAGGCACACATGATGAATTGCTTGTAAGTTGTGAATACTACAAAAACTTAAATGATAGCCAAAGTGCTGAAAATCAATCAGAAGGCGTGTAAAATCGTAGTATTGACACGCCTTAAAAAATTATAATAATTTTATATACACAACCTCAATAATTTTTGCATATTTGCCATGAGAAATAATTTCTCTGAATAAAAAGAAGATGATGCAGGAAGAAAATTACAACAGAGATTCGCAAGAAGAAATCTTTTCAAAGCGAGTTCGTGCTGGAAAACGGACTTACTTTTTTGATGTAAAAGCAACACGTAACAATGATTATTACATCACCATTACGGAAAGTAAGCGCAGTAAATTTGACGATGGCAATTTTGTTAAAATGAAGATTCATTTATACAAAGAGGACTTCAATAAATTCAGCGATGGTTTGGCTGAAACCATTGGTCACGTAAAAACTACGTTATTGCCTGAGTACAATTTTGATGAGTACGATCGTCAAGACGACGATTACGCTTCGTAATCCTAGAATTACCTAGTTTTTTTATCGGACGGGTTTTGCCCTTCCTTTTCCTATTTTTGTACAGTGTTTAAACGTGTATTTTTCTACGGGATTGCTTTTGGTTCATTGAGCGCCTCGATGTTATTGGTTCAATATCTCAATGGTTTGTATCGTTCCAATTCTGCAGCGGCCTTCTTCCCTATGTTTTTTAATTTGGTAATTCCTGGCATTGGTGTCTATCTATTTGTGAAAAGTTTGATGCAAAAGCAAGGTGATACTCCAATAAATATGGGCAAAGCCTTGTTTTTATCCTTGATGATGTCGCTGATTATGGCAGGAACAAATATTGCAGCCTATCAGCATATTTATAACAATAAAAAGGAAATCATTCAAGATTGGCGGTCGCTTCAATATGCCGCAATCGACAAATCGGTTGATGGAGATGAATCTGTATTAGTAGCAGATAAGGCAAAGCGAAAATCGACGTTAAAAGAGAATTTTGAGGTCAAAATTGGCCCATCTGCCTTTGGCGGTTTTGAGTTGATGATGTGCGTTTCCACCGGTATGGTTGTATGTCTGATAGTTTTTGTTTGGAACTATAAACAAACGTCATAGGTTCGTAGCGGATGAGGAAATTTCTTACTATACTTTGGTTGGTTTGGGCGGGCCTTTGGTTCGTTGTGGTATTTTTATTGATTTATATACCCTTATTATTTTTGTTTATTTCACCGAAAACGTATAGGTATGCGCATTATTTACGTCGGTTTTGGGGTACAACCTGTTGTTATTTGGGATTTATCATACCCAAGGTGACATACGAATCGCCATTGCCAAAAAATCAGCAATTCGTATTTTGTTCAAATCATATCTCTTACATTGATATTGTATGTTGTGGAAGTTTTTTGCCTGGGTTTAACTTCTTTATGGGCAAAGCCGAACTTGCAGAGATTCCACTTTTTGGCATTTGGTTTAGAACTCTAGATATTGCTGTAAAGCGTGAGAGTATTAGGGGATCATATAGAGCCTATGAAGAGGCAGGGGAGCAAATGGATCGTTTGGGAGCAAATCTTATTATTTATCCTGAAGGCCGAATTCCTCATGATGCACCCAAACTTAAATTTCCATTCAAAGCTGGGGCATTTCGTTTAGCCATTGAAAAGCAAGTGCCGATTGTTCCAATAACATTGCCAGACAATTTGGCCCGTTTTGATCTTGATAATTTTAGGGGATCGCCCGGAAAAATGAGGATGTTTGTGCATAAACCGATTGAAACCAAGGGTTTGTCGTTGGAGGATATACCCGCACTGCAAAAAAAGGTCTATGATGTTATATCTTCACAACTGAAATCGGTAGGCGTATTATGAAAATCACAGAACAACGCGTAAAAGAATTGGCCCACTTGGCGAGATTGCATTTTGAGGGTCCTGCATTGGTAAAGATGCAAGAGGATTTGGAGAAAATCTTAGGGATGTGTGAACAGTTAAAATCTGTTGATACAGAAGGGATTGAACCGTTGATTTATCTTACAGATAGTCATACGATTTTACGAGATGACGTTATTGTTCAGACCATCACCCACGAGGAAGCGTTAAAAAATGCTCCCAAGAGTGATAGCGATTTCTTTAGGGTTCCAAAAGTAATCGACGGCAATGGCTAGGGCATTAATATCGTTATTCAACATTCGTAAGACTTATGTTTTAGGGGCACAGACGGTGCATGCTCTAAAAAAAATCGACTTGGACATTCAAAGAGGTGAATTTGTTGCATTGATGGGGCCTTCGGGGTCTGGCAAGAGTACATTGATGAATGTAATTGGCTGTTTGGATACTCCATCGCAGGGGGAATATTGGCTCAATGATAAGGAAGTGAGTAAGATGAGCGATGTGGATTTAAGCAAGGTTAGAAACGATGAAATCGGATTTGTATTTCAAACTTTCAATTTGCTTACGCGTCTAACGGCATTAGATAACGTTGCTTTACCATTAGTGTATGCGGGAATACCGCTAAAAGAAAGAAATGAAAGGGCTGCTGAAACCTTAAATAAGGTTGGACTAGGCGATCGCTTTCATCACAAGCCCAACGAATTATCGGGCGGTCAAAGACAGCGGGTTGCGGTGGCCAGGGCATTAATCAACAATCCAAGTTTATTGCTAGCCGATGAGCCTACGGGAAACTTAGACACACAAACATCGCATGAGATCATGGCGTTGTTTGAAGAAATACATGCTGCGGGAAATACAATTGTGTTGGTTACACACGAAGAAGACATCGCAAAGCATGCAAAAAAAATCGTACGCCTCAGAGATGGTCTGATTGAACCATGATTTCTCCCGTAATCAATTGGTATTTTAAGCAACGCAGTCAGGACTTGCGTGAGAATTTGGATCGCGCCAATCTGAAACAAGAAGAGTTGTTTGTAGAATTGATGGAGCGATTGTCGAATACGCGTTATGGTGAAAAGTATCAAACTTCTGAAAAAACCACATATGAGGATTTTTGTGCCAAGGTCCCTGTTGTTGTATATGAAGATTTAAAGCCTTGGATCGATCGCAATATGGCGGGGGAGCAGCAGTTGTTGTGGCCAGGTGACATCGTTTGGTATGCCAAGAGTAGCGGAACGACGAGTAATGTGGCCAAGTTTATCCCCATGAGTTTTGAGAGTTTGGAATACAATCATTACGAATGCAGCCGAGAAACGCTGACACAATATTGTGGCTTTTTTCCTGAAACAGAGATTTTTAAAGGCAAGGGCTTGCTGATAGGCGGAAGTCATCGTGTGAATGAGTTAAATCAAAATGCGTTTTATGGTGATTTGAGTGCTGTTTTGATGAATCACTTGCCGGCTTGGGTGAATTGGAAAAGTACGCCAGATATAGAAATTGCTATGATGGAAAACTGGGAGGAGAAATTGGAGAAGATGGCACAATCTGTTTATCAAGAAAACGTGACGAGCATGAGTGGTGTTCCCACCTGGACGATAGTTTTGCTCAATCGATTATTGGAAATTACAGGGAAGAATAACATCCTTGAAATATGGCCAAATTTAGA
>CAMBTR010000042.1 GCA_945870885.1 Chryseobacterium gleum
TGCGGAAATAAGGGAAACAAAAAAAAGGGCAACTAGCGATAACGATTTAGAAAAAAACTTTTGAGACATTTCGCAAAATAGATATTTTTTACCAAATCACTTTACGGAAAATCGCAAAACAGACAGCACCCCATTACGGAAAATCGCAAGTTGAATACTTGGAAATGAGATAATTTTGTTTGGATGCAGTTTCACAGGATCAATAAAATTGTTTTACTCCTCATTCTACTGTCTTGGAACACCCTTGCAGCGCAATTTGAGACGAGGCCCTACTTTCCGATAAATCGTGTAAATGATTCTTATGCCTATGAATCAAGAAGAACGGCATATTTTGAAAATGGATACTTTCAAATTCAATCAATCCAAATCGAGTTAGATGGCGTTCCGCGCAGCACTTATGTTTATAGTGGCAAACTATCGCCAAGACTCATCGATCAAAGTTATTTTGACAATCTCTCACGCCCAGAGCCGTCGAGTGATGGACAATTCGTGTGTGATGCGATATGGCAATACAGATGGATTCAGGTCCGATTATTTACTGATACTTGGCCTGGGTTCAAAGATATCCGGACAGGCGCCTACAACTATAAAAACAGTGATCAATACGGCGGCTATTTGATTTCCGCTCAAGATAGCGGGGTCTTTGTTTCCCAAGGCAAAGGCATCGACTACATACCTTATACTTATATCAGAAATATCCGTCGTGGGCAGTCATTTGGCACTATTGCATCAAACATAATTTCAAGCTCATTAAACTCGTCGTTGAACCAAGGATTAGAAGGTTTTTTGACAGGAATTGTTGCGATTCCAATCGCTGCACTGTTCTATAACCTAGCGGGATTAATACCAAACAAAGTGGTAAGAATGTATGGCGAACCTCGGGGCAAAGAATTTGCGAGTAAGGTACAGCGACAGGGGGCATACGGAAACAGCAGCTATCCAGCATCGGACTACCCTTTGACCTTAATTCAACTAAACAGAAGAAGTTTCGAAATTGCCCCACGGAATATTTTTCCACAGGACAATTTCGATTCGTTGGAACGCATTGCTGACAAGATTCAACTAAAGGAATTACCTCATTTTCAAGACATCCAGTCGATTATAGCCAATTCCCAAATACAAAAGACGCCTATCAGCGACCTATCAAAAAATGCACAAGCAAATGACCCATCGATTGGAAACACCATCGTTAAAGCACCTGCAGCAATTGCATCGCCTGTAAACAAACCTACGCCAACCAATGCCATCCAAGTAAATGTATTTAACAATGCCAATGGAGAAGTTCCAATTGATTGGGCTATTGAAAAGTTTGAAGCGGGAAATGTATCACCCAAGTTATTCAAGAATTACCCCAGGACGCAGAAAGAAATCCTAACCCAAAATCAGTTAGACCAGCTCACCAATCCCGCCGACATTCAGATGCTCGCGATTCATATCCTTACGGGCAATGGCCTCGATTTTAGTCGACTCATCCAATTCACCGACGAGCAAGCCATCAAACTAAACAGAACCATTACCATTGATGCGGTGGATGCCCAATTGGGGACGATGTTAAGAGTGATCGACATCCCATCCATAGAATACAGGAATTTGACGATGCTTTATCAGCGGCTAAATCAAATCATCAAGAAGTAAACGACAAATATTCCAATGAGAGCAATTGGGATGTCGAAACCACATGGTAATTTCAAAACAAATCGAAAACAACTTAATTGGAATTGATTTGTTACTGAGTAAATTATATCATGAAAAAAGCCATGTGGATACCTATAACAATTATTGCAGTCGTTGGCGTTGCCGCGCTTGTTGCTTCGTTTAGAACTGGCGATATCGAAACGCCAGATTACAAAGTTGTCAAGACGCTCGGCGATGTCGAAATTCGCGAGTATCCCAAAATGCTAGTAGCCCAAACATCGTTATCCAGCAGTTCATTCGAGAATTCTGGAAGCAACGGATTCAGAACCATCGCAGGGTACATTTTTGGTGGAAATCAGGGCAATCAAAAAATCGCAATGACAGCCCCGGTGGTGATGAATATGGGTGATTCGGCAACGATGTATTTTGTGATGCCAAAGCAATATCAAAAGGAACAGCTCCCCACCCCCAATTCACCCAATGTTAGAATTATAGAAGAGGCGCCCAAAACACTGGCGGTGATCAAATACGGTGGATTTTCATCGGACAAAGATATCAAGCGCTACTGCAAAGAATTGGAAGAGACATTGACCCAGAACCAAATCCAATGGAAAGGCGGATTTATGTACATGGGCTACAACGCACCTTGGGATGTCGTGAACCGCAGAAATGAGGTCGCCGTAGAGGTTCAATTAAATAATTAGTAATGTTATTTATTATTATTTAATTATAAATTAACACTAGAGTCATTTGCGATAATCCGTAATTTCAAAAACTTTTTTTTGCGATTTTCCGTAATTAGACCTTTTAATTGGCTGATATTTCCTTCCTCGGCAATATATTAATGAATGAAATTTTGCGATTTCACTTATTTAGATAATTTTGTTTCCATGGGCTATTTAATTCTAATAAAGCCCAATAATTATCTAAAAAAATGATTGATTTCCCTATCGTACCAGGCCGTGGTCTAACGACCCATTCCGCATCACAAGCACGATGGGATTTTCTGGATAAATTGGACATTGATATTAGTGAAATCAAAAACCACCAAACCAACATCAAATCCATCCAGAACAACATTGAGTCGTTCATTGGAACCACCGAAATCCCATTGGGGCTAGTTGGACCTCTGCTTTACCACGAAAATGGCTTAGAAGAGCTCGTTTATTGTCCTATTGGCACTTTAGAAGGCGCTTTGGTATATAGTATGAACCGCGGCGTAAAAGTGATTTGTAAAAGTGGCGGTTACCAAAGTGCTGTGAAATGGCAACGCATGCAAAGATCACCCATGTTTTACGTCGATAATGATGTGGATGCGAAAATCTTGTCAGACTGGATAAATACGCATAAAGACGCCATCAAACAAACGGCGGAGGGCTATTCCAACCATGCAAAACTCATTGCTCTCAATATAGAAATTGTAGACACCATTATCGCTGTTGATTTTATTTATGAAACAGGCGATGCTTCTGGACAGAACATGACCACTACTTGCACATGGCATGCGTTGCTTTTTATTGCCAAAGAGTTTGCTCTAGACTATCCAAATATCGCATTGGATTATATTATCGAAGGAAATGGATCCTCCGATAAAAAAGTTTCACAATACAACATTGACAATGGCAGGGGAATTCACGTAACGGCGAGTTGCGAAATGCCTCGACAAGTAATTCAAGAAGTTCTGCGCACAACGCCGGAGCAAATGCTTCGCTACTATCCAAACTCCAAGAAGATCACAGAGGCCAAAGGGATGGTAGGCTATAACGTAAACCTTGCCAACGCCATCGCCGCAATATTTGTCGCTACCGGCCAAGACCTAGCCTGCATTCACGAATCAAGCAGTGGCACGCTTCATTTTGAAGCGATGGGCGATCCAAAAAATCCCGATGGTATAAAAATCAGCCTTATCCTACCCAACTTGGTTATCGGCACGGTGGGCGGAGGAACTCACGTATCAAAACAATCGGAAGCCTTGCGCATGATCAACTGCCTAGGACAGGGAAAAGCATATCGATTTGCAAAAATTATTGCAGGGTTCGCTTTGGGACTGGAGATTTCCACCTACGGAGCCATCATGAGCGGTGAATTTGCGAAGGCCCACGAAAAATTGGGTCGCAACAAACCCGTAAACTGGTTCACTAAATCCGATATAACCACTGATTTATTAAGGGATACACTCATCCATCTTCCCAATGCCATGGATATCAATCAAATTGATTGGTTCAACGATCATGGCGTTGACAATGGCATCATCACCAACATTACGAGTAAAATAAGCAATAAACCGATTGGATTCCTGCCGATAAAAATCGGCTTTAGCAAAGGCGATAGTGTATCAATCCTTATCAAATCAAAGGCCCTAGATAGCGAGGTCATCAAAGGACTCCATTTGATTTCGGCTTCTATCGATACGCAGCTGTCAGATCTAATCAATGCGCATCAACTTTCTTTGGAATTTCACAATTCACATCTGAAAGAATTACTCGTATACGACCATCTTCAACGCAAAGGGTTTACCGCCATGCCAACTTTCTATGGACAATGGATACAACCGCAGCGCGATATTTATTTGATTCTTCAAGAATGGATCGACACGAACGATATGGATTTGGTGAACGCCGAGAACAATACGGACGTTTGGACGGAAGAACTTATTTCTAAATGTTTAAGTGAAATTTCAAAGGCACACGTGTTGCTTCGCGATATCGACCCAAAACCTTTTGCCTATTTTGAGCCAACGCAAGCCTTGCCGCTGTACGATAAATTGATGGACATTTTGATCAATGAATGCGCAGATCACAGCCAAAAAGACTCCTTAATAAAAATCAAAGAATCGCTATCAACCCTTCATCTTGAAAGTGAAACGGTTTCAGATCAAAAAACAATTATTCATAACGATTTTAATCCGAGGAATGTACTGATTAGAACGGGTGGTATCCCTTGTATTTATGACTGGGAGCTGGCCGTATTCGATTTCCCCCAACGCGATATATTGGAGTTCTTGAGTTTTGTTTTGCCCGCTGATTTCGATGACCAAACATTTTGGAATCATATCAAACGACATTTTAATAAAATGCAGGATCAACATAGGTCCAACGATGCGCTTACATGGGAATCGTATTTAACAGCAAGCAAAGTTGCTCTTAAAACCTTCATTTGCTGCAGGGTCTCCTTTTACGAAGTTTCTAGTATTGTGGCTCGGTACGATTTTTCTCAAAGAATTTTGACCGTTTCATTGCGAATGTTAGATTGCATTGAAAAAGAATCACTCAATTCCGTAAACCTATAAACAATGTCATCCATCTCACATGATCAGATTATTTTAATCATCGGAGGCCTGATTCCTTTGATTGTGAGCAATGTACTTCACATGGTATTGGTGAAGAAAAATGGATTGACTTCCCTGTGTATCCCATTGAATTCAACCTTGTTTGGACCCAATAAAACACTTCGAGGATTTTTATTTGTCCCATTTGTAAATGGCATCCTGTATTTGGTCGTAAACTGGCCCAGCGGATGGTTGCTATCTGGACTAAGTCCCGAATCTTATCTCCAACAAGAAATAAATATTGGCCATGACCCAACATACCAATCATATAGTAGCGATATTAACTTTTTGAATCTCCTATTGATGCAGGCGTCAATTGGTGCCGTATACGGCCTATTCTACATGTTATTTGAACTTCCGAATTCCTGGATCAAAAGGAGAATGGGAATTGCTTCAGGCGAAAGCAGTACACGTTTTCGTTGGTTCTTTACCTTGCTCGACAAAACCGATTCAGCCATTGGCGTTAGCCTATTTTTTGGATTCCTCAATGATTTCAATATTGAAATGATGCTCCAATTCTTCATTTGCGCTTCCTCCCTACATTTTGGCATTTCAGGTCTTCTCGTCCTATCAAAAATCAAAAAATCATTCTAACCCATTGGGCTTTTCACAACAAACAAATCAACCATGAGCACACAACCAACCACTGAACAAATTACAAAAAAGGAAAACCGTTGGAATATTCCCAACGCCATCAGCATGTATCGGTTGCTTTCGTTCCCCTTCCTAATCTATTTGATTATTGTTGGAAACGAATCCCTTTTTGCAGTTTTGTTGTGTATCAATTTGATCAGCGATGCTGTTGATGGGATTATCGCCCGAGCATTTAAACTTCAAACCGAATTTGGCGCACGCTTAGATTCGATTGCCGACTTTAGCACCTACATTTTGGCCTGCTTGGGTATTTACTTTTTCAAAATGCCCGATCACGGCGATGATTTTTGGGTATTGTATATTTTCATCGGATTAATCATTTTCTACAATGTGTTTTCGATGATAAAATTCAAACGTTTACCAAGCTTGCACATGTATAGCACCAAAGTGGGAGCTTATGTTCAAGGGATTTATTTCCTTGGCCTATTTTCTTACGGTTATTATGCACCCATCTTTTTCTTTGCGATGATTTGGGGCTGGATCAGTAGCCTCGAAGAAATCATCATCCTCGTTTATCTCAAGGAATTAAGGTCGAACGTAAAAGGTTTGTATTGGGTATTAAAATCCGGTATAACAGGAAACTAGGGCGCCAAAAAATTAGCGACCCAAGTAAAAATCAAACCCCAATTAGTACAATCCGGGAAACAATCTCCAAGTTTTAGCTTTGTAATTGCGATACTCGTCACCAAAATGCGATTCTAAAACAGCTTCCTCCACAGGAATTCGATTATAGGTTGACACCCAAACTGCGAGTAAAACCAAGGCCACGCACAACAAACTGTGCAATGCCAATCCATATCCGAATCCGTAAATATACATTCCGGTATAACTAGGATGTCGAACCCATCTGTATACCCCATCAGTAGTAAGTTTGTGATCTTTCAAAATACTCACCTTCACAGTAAAAGCTCTTTTTAAACTGCCGATGGCAATCCAGCGCAAACTCAAGCCTGACACAAACAATACTCCTGCCAGCCAATCCACCCAAGAATTTCCAATGTCGCCAATTCGCCATGGATCTATCTGAGCCAAACCCAACGCCAAAATCACTGCGGCAGGCATGAGCACTCGAAAGATCAAGATGGTTTTATCGTCCTTTACAAATTTCACTTCTTCCGAAGTCGCATTTTTTAATGCATTTGCCGCAATGCCTGAAATTGCGATGCATCCAAACATCGTTAATGGGTACCAGTTTAACATATATAATTTTTGAGGTTTTGAATAAAATCTAATATTTATGAGAAAAGGAAATGATTACTTATTATTAAGAAATTTAAGAATAACGAATATACACAATTTGAAGCAAATTTGGGTACTTTTGAACTGTGATACATGTCAGAATATTTCATGGTTCTTTTACCAAACCCTTCAGTGGCGACAAGCATCGTGAGTTGGGTGGACTATTTGGCGGGCATGTTGCGGTGCAGATTTATGATCGCGTTTATGGGTTCTATTACGCGGACCGAAACAACATCCATATTTTCCCAAATCCTACCCATAAAAGTGCAATTTTTCAAAACCAATCCCTGCAGGAATGGGAGGACATCGTAAAGCACAAAAAGGAAACCATCATTTCAATCCCAGCAACGGAAGAAGAAAAGAAGCAAATGTTGGCCTTTTACCAGCGCAACCTTGAATCACCCCAATGGGATTATTCTTTTTGGGGCGAGCGATGCGCATCAAACTGTCACCGATTATTGACCGATTTCAACAAAGTTTCCGGCGGATCTAGATTCCTAAAAGCTTTCTTTCCGGGTCAACTGATTGCTACCCTCAAGCGCGAGGCAAAAAATCGAGGTTATTTGGTTCGAACAAAACCCGGCGATTTTAGGAGAATTTGGGCTTAATGCCAACACCCTGAACACGATTTCCAAAAATTGGGCCGATGCAAAACATCACCCTCAACCCAATCGCTCGATGATTCCCGTTGAACCGTTCACCCGGATGCGTTCTCCAGTTTTTATCCTTTGCGTCACATCCTGAACTGCAACCACCACGGGTATCCCCAATTCACGTCCGACGATGGCGGTGTGACTGAGCAAAGATCCTTTTTCTGTCACCAGCGCAATGGCCTGCGACATCAAGAAAACCCATCCAGGATCAGTCATTTTGCTTATCAGAATCTTCCCTTTCACATCGGCATTCAACACCGGCTCCATAATCACCAATGCCTCACCTTCTACGATGCCTTTTGAAACCGGGACCCCTTTCAAGACCTCGCTCAAATCAACCCCTTCCCTCGTTACGTCTTCCAAGTACTGGGTAAAATCGGGCTTTTCGTTTTTGCTGTAAATGATGCGGTCTGGCAAGCGGAGCGACTTATAATTCTCGTACGTTTCTTTCCTTTCCGCAACGATTTGGCGATACGATTTCTTTTCTTTTTGATTCGATAACTCTCCACTGCCCGATTGGGCCGTTTCACTGTTTGAAGCATCAGAATATGCATACGCTTTAATCTCATCCATGGTAAAATAGAAAATATCATCGGCGGTTTCGATATCGCCAGACTTTACCATCAAATCGGCCATGGCCAGGAAGATATCTTTGCTTGCACTATAAACGCGGGTCCTACAGAATCTCATATTTTCGCGGTTTGCCAATCCGTAGCGCGACAGTCCCAAGGTGAGATTAAACCACCACGTTTTGGGCATCCACCATTTGAGTTTCGCTTTCACCAAGGTCTGAGCACTTTGGAAAATCTTCCCCTGCCTTTCCTTGAAATTCTCGGCGGTCATGTTTGTATCTAACTGCGATTTTACCAGTTGAACCAACATCTCCGGATTACGCCGCGGCGATTTTACTTCTAGCTTTAGTTCTGCTAAGGTCCGATCTCCAAATCGCTCCAAATAATTATTCCAATCTTGATAGAATTTTTCGAATTCGGGCGTTTTGATTTGATGCAATACTTCTGAATCTTCTTGGGTAAAAATCGACATCAACGTAGGATTTTCGAGCACTTGCGCCTTGATATTCAAGAAGGCCATCACAGCTAGTTCTGATTCCACGCCGCCTTGACCCACAACCAATTCGTTGGCCAATTCGGGGTTTTCAGAAATCTTTGCATCGCGAATCGCATCTTGCAACCAACCAAAGGCCTTGAACGCCAAATAATCATTCACAACGGTTAAGTGGTATTCCTCAAACGTCCGCTCAATGCATTGCTCAAGGTGACCCCATAATTCCTTTGGTGAATTTTCGAATTGCTTGTACGCCTTAAATTGTTGGTAGGATTTTGCGAAATGGACAAAAAACCTGCGGTTGCCTTTTTTATAATTCAGGACCAGCCAAAGAACCGAAAGTGCGGTTTTCACCTTGCCCAAAATTGAAAAATTGTAATTGCTGCTTGCAGAATCCGGCAAACCCACTGCGGTTTCCCAGGCCTGCATCGACCGTTTGGAATTGTAAACCAATGCCATCATACGGTACCAATTATCCAACCGATAATAAACCCTTCCGTAAAAATGCTCAATTAGGTGATCAAAAACCTCGTGATTGGCATCAAACTTCTGATCGGAAACCCAAAAAGCTTTGGCACTTCGCCGAAACAAATTGGTATATGCCATGGAGGCAAACGAATAGCTCAGTGGCAGGGTGACATTGGGATAACTCTCAATGATATTTGTGTTATCAAGTACCACCAAATCCTCACGATGAATGGTGGTAATCGGTCGCATTTGCAATAAATACAACAACCCATCATCGCCCCATACAAATTCAATGTCTGCCGGTTTCCCCAGCAATTTTTCCGCCTGAATTACCGTATCAAACACAGTAAAAATCTCCACGTCCGATAACGCTGCAATGGATTGCTTATCCTGAGACATCTCAGCCAAATGAATTCCAAGGGCTTCAGAAAATTGCATGGCTTGTTCTTTTTTCACCACACTCCGCGTGATGCTCCTCATCGCCCGGTTCACATGATAACAATCAACCGCAACTTTGTCCATCACAATTCCCTCTCCCATCCCGTAGCCACAATTGATCACCGAATCCGCCATGTTGCCATGAGAATTCATCGAAAATGCAATTCCAGCCCGCGTGGCAAAAACCATTTTTTGTAACACCATCGCATATTGAATCCCGCTAATGCCAAGACCATGATGCAAACGATAACTCAATACTCCAAAGCCCCAGGCCGAGGCCAAACTCTTTTTGACGTTCGCAATCAATGTATCGGCGGTTGTATACAAAAATGTGCTGTGTTGGCCGGCAAAAGAAGCAGATGCAGAATCCTCCGACATTGCCGAGGACCGCACAGAAATATAGTATCCGGCGCCAAAAGTTTCTTCGCATCGCCCTGTTAATTGGGTGGCCAAATGACTAGCCGGCTCAAACAACTCAATCAACAATTGAGCTTGGCTGCAACGAGCCATCAAAGCCTCAGAATCCGAAACATCGATTGAGGCAAAAATCGACTCAACCTCTAACAACACGGAACCAAACAACAGTTCCACATCGTAGCGAGAAAGCATAAAAAACGGAGGGACTCGAAATCCCTCACGCTCCAATGTCAACAAATGATACGCCTTACTGCCTATCTCCGAAACGGAAGTGGCAGATTTTTCAAACAATTGAGTACCCAAAACCTTAGAAAATTTGATAATGCACCAAAGTGTTTATCAATAAATTCATAAAAAACGATGTCGTTACAAACAAACAAACGTTCGTAAGGACATTATTCTCTTTCACAGGCTTAATGAGGAATCGTAAATAATAGAACAATACAATGGCCATAATTAACGCATCAATCACGAAAAACACATTTGAAAAATGCATCACCGTTCCCATGTAAATATTCAAACAGCCTACCACAAGGAAGAAAATCATTGGGATAATCGTCGCCGTTTTGCGTCCGATAACCATTGAAAACGTCTCATAATCTGTTTCCATATCGGCAGAGCGAATTTTCCGCGATACTTCCCAAGCGGTGATAGGCATCGACACGATCAACAACATAATAAAATGGATCATTTGGAACGATTCGTATTGGGTGCCAGTGGCTAAAGCTGTATGAATCAAAAAGAAATTGATTACATAGGGCACCGGTTGGTGATCCAACATCGTAACAAAAATGTGGTCGCGGTGATATTGCTCAGCAAAAAACCATTTGAAAGTAAGCACAGCGTAGGTTAACATGATAAAGAAAACCATCAACGTTTGCTGACCCCATATCAAATT
Organism: Chryseobacterium gleum; assembly: GCA_945870885.1. Classification (GTDB taxonomy): domain Bacteria; phylum Bacteroidota; class Bacteroidia; order NS11-12g; family UBA955; genus UBA955. The sequence continues at coordinate 10,796 of CAMBTR010000042.1, forward strand.
CACAGCGATCAATGAGATAAAGCTAGTTAGACCGATGGCTTGAATATCACTTTTCAAAACCAACTTCCTGGCCGTAGAGCGATGTGGAAATAAATTGGCATCAAGTTCGAAATCTTTTAGATCATCAAATGTTCGCATCAACAACATCATAAAGAATGCAGTTACAACACCCGCAATGGCCGTTGAATCTAACACCACTTGAGACCCCGCACTGTAAATTGTCTTAAGTATTTCCGCGGCACCCCCCTCTCCACAACAGGCCGATTGAGCTGCTATAAAAATGGGTGTATTTAGAATTTGTATCACAACATTCACGCAGAAATAAAGCGCTACTACGTAGGGGATGTAAACAAATACGGGGAACATTTCTTTCGAATAGATCCATGCGCGTTGTAAAAAGTACTTTGGTGTTTCAGAATTTTTTATTTGGTTCATAATAGTTTAGTTTTTTAAAGTACGCGAATTAAATTGAAATATCCATGCTTTTCTATTTAATTTTTTTATAAATGTTTACATTTGTGATATGAAGAAATTGAAATCCCAATTCAAAACGCCTTGGGATCCGATCTGAAAAAAGGTAGCGGTTCTGAAGAATTTAACACACGAAAAGTCCCAAATGACAAATTGCGATTCCCTTTCAAGAAAAATGGCCAAGAGGGTATTTTGGTGATCGAAAAAATCATTTATGATGGACTTGAACCAAGTGCCGCCAATCCAAACCACTACAAAATTGATAGGATCACCGGCCGCATTTTCATGAAATAGCAAAATTGCATTCCTGCAGTTTTTGGGATGCGCTGCTTTGTTGTATTTTTACCTTTTCATGGGAAATGTGAGAATCATACACACGGCCGACAATCACATCGGGCTTAAATTCAACAATTACCGAGGTAGCAATGCCCAATCGGCGTTAATTCAAGAGCGATTTGATGCGTTGCAGAATATTGTCGATGCATCAAAACAGAAAGACGCCCACTTTTTGGTCGTCGCTGGAGATTTGTTCGATGATTTAAAGGTGACAAACAAAGACATCAAAACGGTGGTGGATATTTTAAAAAAATCCCCTGCCGAAGTCCTCGTTTTACCGGGCAACCATGACTACTACGATGGCAAAGACAACAAACTTTGGAAAGGTTTTTTGGATGCCTCAGAAAATACAAACATCCGATTGCTCAATGAATCCGAGGTCTACCGGACGGAAGTAGAAGGCAAACCCATATGTTTCTATCCATCTCCCTGCGCATCAAAACACCACGAAGGACATGTAATTGGATGGGTGAATGATGTACAAAAAGACCCCAATGAAATTCATGTCGGTATTGCCCATGGCAACGTAGATGGATTGGGCGTTGACGATGCCGATCGATATTTTAACATGAGCGATGCGGATTTGCGTGCCGCGGGTGTCGACTTTTGGCTACTCGGACATATTCACGTCCCCTTCCCTGCTCCAACGGCAATTGGGAATCCACTGTTTTTCATGCCCGCCACGCATACACCTGAAAGCATCAAACGGAAGATTCCTGGACATGCATGGTTCATCGAGATCATAGAGAAAAAACAGTTGCGATTTGAGCAACTCACCACCGGCAATTTGCGATTTTCACGTCAGATTTTAACTTTCGGAAGAAATTATTCCCTCAGCGATTTTCAGCGGGAGGAACTGGGTTGGCGAAATGCAAAGCTCATCCTCGACCTGCAGCTCAGTGGTAGTTTGTCAGAGTCTGACTTAACCGAGCTTACCGAGCACCTCAAAACACTGACAAATCATTATTTACACATTGATTTTGAAAACACGGTGGGTGTAGCGGTTGACGCAGCATTTATTCAAAAAACGTACGCCGAGGGAACCACCGCTTACCAATGGCTTTCTGCCATCGCCGAGGAACAGGATTCCGAATTGGCATTGCAACTTGCTTACTCTTTGTTAAACCCTAACGCCCAATCATCATGATACTGCAGAAATTGACCTTATGTCCGTTCGCCGGGTTCACACATCGTGAAGTGGAGTTCAAATCGGGCCTCAACGTAATTCTCGGAGAAAATGAAGCGGGCAAATCTACTTTGGTAAAAGCGTTAAAAGCCTCTTTGTTTGAACCCACGGCATTAGGTAAAAAAGACCTGGAAAAATTCGCCCATTCCTATTTCCCCAAAGGGATAGCGGATCAGGCCAAGACGATACTGGTTTTTGAATCTGGAAAAATTACCTACACGCTGGAAAAAACTTGGGGCGCGGGAAAATCATCAAAATTGACAAGTAGCGAGGGCGCATCGTTAAACGAAGACAGCGTTGTTCAGGCAAAGCTCAACGAACTGCTCGTATTGCATCGCGGAAGTTGGGAAGAGGTGCTTTTTGCCGACCAACAGAAGATGTCGTACACGGTGGAAAGCATCCAAAAAAACAAAGACAATATCAATCGCATCCCAACGCTAGAAGGCTTGGGCGGCGCCTTGGATGGAGATGTACCGGCACAGGATGTGCTCACAGCACTGCAAACTTTGATGACTGAATACAAGCTCCTTTGGGATTTTAGCGCGCAAGGCCCCAAGGACAACAAAGGCATTAAAAGTCCATGGCAGAGGGGCTTGGGCATCATATTGAAAGCTTATTACGAAGCAGAAAAAGTGAAGGCCGAATACGATTCACTAAAGGAATTGGAAGTCGCGCTTGACCACACTTCAAATCTTATCAAAAACAACAACGCTGAACTAAAATTACGAAAAACTAGCATCGATGCGATGAAGTTGCAGCAGCAAAATGTGCTACGACATCAAGAATTATCGAATCAAAAAAATACGCTAGAAGGTCAATTGGCTGCGATGAAAAGCGTCATGAACGAATGGCCCACAAAGCTTGCCGCCCAACCGATGTTGGAAAAGAACATCGCAGCAATTAAAGATCGAATTACCAAATTAGAACTTGAAAGTAAAAATGCCCAGAAGCGCAACGAAGGCGCATCCACATTGGACAAGTACAAGCAGCTGACAGATATTTTAGCCAACGTTGAGGAGATCAAAACGCGGTTAGCGAGCAACGGAAACATTGAGACCGCTGATGTGAAACGGGTTCAAGAATATCGCGAGGCCATTGCCCAAGCCAACCTAGAACTGAAAGCACAGAAATTGGAGGCGGAGATTCATTCCTCCTCAGAAATCACCATTCATACGGCGCAAGGCACGAGCCCTATTGAAGACATCGGGATCAAGGCAGGCGAAACCAAGCAAATCGAAGCCTCAGGCAGGGTATCTTTTGAATGGAATGGCGTGAAAATCTCGGTAAAATCCGCATTAAAACCTGTAGATGAAATTGTTGAGACGATTGAACTCAACGAGAAAGCCATCACATCGATTTTGGACAACTACGGCCTCAAATCGCTACTAGAGTTTGATCAGATATTGCAGAAAAACAAGGCCGACAACGACCTTTTGAATGAATGTCGATCAAATTTCTCGGGAATCACCAAAGAAGCAAAAAAAACGTACGAGCAGATCAAAGAGCAAGCAGAAGAACTTTTGGCCATTCCATCAACGCGCTCGCTGGACGATATTCAAACGGCATATCGAGCGGAGAGTTCGGCATTGTCTGAGGCCACGGTTGATTTTAACAGCAATAAGGATCAAATTGACCTATGGGAAACGACCTATACTGACCTAGGCAACTTGTCAGTTGGTTACGCAAAATCCCACGCGGCTTTTGACAAACTGATTGAGCAACTAAATGCGATACCGCCCTTGCCAGAGGGGTTTGAAAATGCCGCAGATTACATCAAACAGCTCAACGAACTCGTTGAAGTTCAAGAAATCCAAGCGGAATCCAACAACCAGTTAATCAATAATTTAACGCGCATTCAAACGCAGTTAGACAATTTCGAAACCGACGCATTGTCGTTAGAAGTACAACTAGAGTCACTACAATCCAAATTCGAACGGAAATTACAAGAATACAAGGCCCTCGAATTGGCGGAACGCAAACTCATCGAAATCATCGAACAAAACCCTCACAATCCATTTGCGGATTTTGAGACGGAAACCGCGTCCATTTTTGCATCACTAACCGGAAATAGATACACCGAAATCTTAAGAGAAGGAGAAGCACCCGTGGCGGTAAAAATGAACAACAATGAAATTCCAACCGACCTACTGAGTGG
>CAMBTR010000043.1 GCA_945870885.1 Chryseobacterium gleum
ACGAGCGCGCCGAAGGCGCGCGGGCTTTCGACGACAATTTTGAGACATCGGAACACCAATATCAAAAAGCAACCAGCTACTATTAGTCCGCCAACTAGGCCATATTCTTCAATGATGATCGCAAAAATGAAATCTGAATAGGGGTGAGGCAGGTAGTTTCTTTGTGTGCTGTTGCCAGGTCCTTTACCAAAAACTCCGCCTGTAGCCACCGCGATTTTCGACTGCAATTGCTGGTAATTCCCTGTGCCATCGTCTTTTCCGGTAAAGGCTTCAATCCGCTTTTTCCATGTCGGGATACGGTTGCTTTCCATGCCTTCGGTGTTGATGTTTAAAAGCACCACTACCAAACATCCAATCGTAACAACGCCACTAATGAACAATATCATTAGGTATTTGAAATTTACACGGCCAATAAACATAAGGAGTCCGCAGGTGACAAAAACCACCAATGAAGTACTCAAATTCTCTGGGGCAATCAGAATCACAACGGCCAAAATATATCCTAACGTGGTCCAAAAGACCTTTGGCGAATCAATCTCTTCCTGGTTTTTACTTAAATATCTCGATATGTACATAACCAGTGAGAGCTTGGCCAAATCCGATGGCTGAAACGTGATGCCCAATAATGGGATGGGAATTACCCGTGTTGCGTTGTTGATTTCCGAACCAATGAACAGCGTTAAAATCAATAGCCCGATCGATATAAGTAGCAAAATCTGTGAGATTCGCGAGTAGTATTGGAAAGGGATGTGATGGGTGAGGTATAGCAGTGCCAATCCTATCAACAAGAAACCGGTATGACGTAAGAAATAGAACTCGGTATTTCCTCCTCTTTTTGAATAGGCCAAGGTGCCGGTTGCGCTGTAAACGGCCAAAATGCCTAGCAACGACAGTATGATGACGACAAACCAAATCCATCGGTCGCCCTTAAATCGTGAGGTGAAATTTGCCTGCATTTTGCTTCTTTGTTAGAGGTTTCTGTTGTTGAAGAATCGCATTCGTGAGGTTAGAAATTATAAGTTTCTTACGGCCTCTTTGAACTGTCTGCCACGATCTTCGTAGCTATCGAACAAGTCAAAGCTGGCGCAAGCGGGCGACAATAAAACTGCATCGCCACCTTCTGCCATGCGCGATGCCACGTGAACCGCTTCTTTTGCGCTGCTGGTGTTGATGATGAGGTCTACATCGCTTTGGAAGGCTTGGTGTAACTTGATGTTGTCCAATCCCAAGCAGATGATCATTTTGACTTTGCCTTTCACCAATGCCTTCAAATCTGCGTAGTTATTGCCTTTGTCTATCCCACCCGCAATCCAAATCACAGGACGGTCCATGCTTTCGAGGGCATACCAAGCCGAGTTGACGTTGGTTGCTTTGCTATCGTTGATGTAATCCACCCCGCCTACTTTTTGGACAAATTCTAGGCGATGTTCTGCGTTTTGGAAGTTTCCAAAGCTTTCGCGGATACTATCCTTGCGGACGTCCATTAGGCTTGCGGCGATGCCGGCGGCCATGCTGTTGTAGGTGTTGTGTTGCCCACGTAGTGTAAAATCTTGCATATCGAGTGTGTAGTTTTCTTTTGAATGAATATGAATGATGGAACCTTCGGCATACGCGCCACAGTCAAAAAATTGGTTGCCTTCGGTAAATTTTTGTGTCAAACTGAATGGAATTGCATGTCCGCCAAATGTGTTTCTTGCCATCGCCTCCAAGGTGAGGTCGTTGTCGGCGCAATAGATAAAGTGTTGATTGGCGGTCTGATTCCTTGCGATGCGCATTTTGCTATCGGCATAGTCTTCTAAGCGATAGTTGTATCGATCCAAATGGTCGGGTGTGATGTTGCACAAAATGGCAATTTCACAAGTGAATGTGTCGAGGTAGTCGAGCTGAAAGCTGCTGATCTCAACCACGTAAATATCAAATGATTGCTGGGCGACCTGTCTAGCCAAGGATCTGCCAATATTTCCGGCCAAGCCTACGTTAAGTCCGGCTTGCTGAAGCAAATGATAGGTGAGTAGCGTGGTTGTGGTTTTGCCATTGGTTCCGGTGATGCCAATCATTTTGGCGTTTGTGTAACGGTAGGCCAATTCCAATTCATCGATGATTTCGATGCCTTTTGCCTTTGCTGCTTGTACGATGGGCGCCTTATCTGGGATGCCTGGGCTTTTTACGATGCAATTGGCGTTGAGGATTTTCTCCTCGGTATGTTTTTCTTGTTCCCAAGCGATGTTGTTTAGGTTGAGTTCGTCTTGGTATTTGGTTGCAATTTTGCCGAAATCGGATACGAATACGTCCCAGTTTTGGGCTGCGCCCAAAACTGCGGCTCCCGTACCGCTTTCGCCTGCTCCCAATATGACCAACCTCTTTCTCAACGCAGTTTGATCAATGCTATAGTTGCCAATACTAAAATGATCGTCACCAACCAGAATCTGATTGTGATTTTACTCTCCGGAATGTTCTTCTTTTGGAAATGGTGGTGGAGGGGCGACATCAAAAAGATGCGTTTGCCCTCGCCAAAGCGTTTTTTGGTGTACTTGAAATAACCCACTTGCAGGATTACTGAGCCACTTTCGGCCAAGAAAACCCCGCAAAGAATGGGTAATAGCAATTCCATTTTGATAATGATAGACACCGCGGCTATTGCGCCACCCAAAGCCATCGAACCTGTATCGCCCATAAAGACTTGGGCCGGGTAACCGTTGTACCACAAAAAGCCAAGGCAGGCGCCGATCACGGCCGACATGAATATTACAACTTCCCCAGAATTGGGTACGTAAATGATGTTCAAATATTCAGCCACCTTGATGTTACCCGATGCGTAAGCCAAAATCCCCAATCCAACACCCACAATTGCTGTAGTACCTGCCGCCAATCCATCGATCCCATCTGTTAGATTCACCGCATTCGTAACCGCCATCGAAATAAAAATGATCACCGGAACGTAAACAATCCAAGCATTGTGCGCGCCAGGAATCAACTCGGAATAACTCAAATAGTGCTTGGTGATTGGAAGGTTTGTGGTGAGTTCTAGGTGGTTGATGCTATGCGTATAATCAATGGTTATGGCAATAATGACCCCTAACATCAGCTGACCAATCAACTTCGTTTTGGCCTTCATGCCCTCTTTATCTTTCTTGAAAACCTTGATGTAGTCGTCGATTAGACCAATAGCGCCCATCCATATTGTGCTGACAATCATAACGATAACATAAGGATTGTTCAATTTGGCAAATAGGAAAGTGGGGATTAGGATACTCAGAATGATGATAATTCCGCCCATGGTTGGCGTTCCTTTTTTCTGCATTTGGCCTTCCAAACCTAGGTCGCGGATGCTTTCCCCAATCTGTTGTTTCTGTAGCCATTCGATGATCCGTTGTCCGGCGATCAACGCAATCAGTAAGCTGCTGATGCCTGCTAACGCTGCGCGAAATGTGATGTACTTGAAAACACCTGCCCCAGCATAGCCAAGTTTGTCGAGGTGTTCAAAGAGATAGTATAACATGGTTTAGTTGATTAGCTTGAATGATTCGGATACAACGACTTTGTCGTCAAAGGGATGCTTCACACCCTGAATGTCTTGATAGGTTTCATGGCCTTTGCCCGCCACCAAAATGATATCACCTGGACTAGCAAGCATGCAAGCCGTTTTGATGGCTTCTTTGCGGTCGCTGATTTTTAAAATTTTCTTGTAATGCTGAGACGGTACCCCGGCTTCCATCTGGTTTAAAATTTCCAAGGGGTCTTCCATCCTGGGATTATCGCTTGTCATGATGATTCGATTGCTCATCTCAGCTGCAATTCTGGCCATTTCGGGGCGTTTGCTGGTGTCTCTGTTGCCGCCACATCCCACCACAGTAATTAAGTTTGCGCTGTTTTTGCGTATGTCGTTGATGGTCTGAAGGACGTTCTTAAGTGCGTCCGGCGTATGCGCATAATCCACAATTGCGGTGATTCTTTGCGGTCCGCGGAGTACTTCGAATCGACCATTGACTTTGCCTAAGGCGCTCATTTGGATCGGCAATTCCTCGTCGCCATCGGTTAGTAAGAAGGCGGTGGCGTATACGGCACAAAGGTTATAGGCGTTGAATCCGCCGATCAGGGGCGACCAAAATTCGGTGTCGTTCAGATGTAGCTGCATACCTGTGAAATCATGCTCGCTCACTTTTACGGTGAAGTCGGCCATCTGCTTCATCGCATAGGTGTATCGCATCGCTTTTGTATTTTGCAACATCACCATGCCGTTTTTATCGTCTTTGTTGGTCACGGCAATCGCAGTGCTCGGCAAACCATCAAAAAACTGTTTCTTGGCCTTGATATAGTTGTCGAACGTCTTGTGGTAATCCAAATGGTCGTGGGTGATATTCGTAAATACCCCGGCCTCAAATGGTACCCCTGCAATGCGTTGCTGGTCAATGGCATGAGAGCTCACTTCCATGAAGCAATGACTGCAATCGGCATCGGCCATTTGAGCCAATAATTCATGCAGGGCAATAATGTTCGGTGTGGTATGCGTACTGGGGATAATGGTCTGTTCGATGCGATTTTCAACCGTAGAAATAAGTCCACAGCGGTTTCCTCTAAGCGTGAAAAGGTCGAATAGTAATGTGCTGACAGATGTCTTTCCGTTGGTTCCAGTAGTTCCAACAATGCAAAGGTTTTCGGCTTTCCGATCGTGAAAGTTGAGGCACATTTCGCCCAAAGTGTTTGCTACGTTTTCCACCAAAATATAGCAGACTTCGGGTTTGAGTTGCTTTGGAAGTGTAGAGCACAGAATCCCTGTCGCCCCGTTTTCGATGCAGCTTTCGATGAATTGATGTCCGTCTACAGTGGTTCCAGGCATCGCCGCGTACAATTGGCCTGCAGAGATCTTGCGACTATCGATTTGTAATCCAAGGATATGGATGTCCGGATTTCCGTGAATCGCGATTGGCGATAATTTGCCCAAAAGTTGACTTATCGTTTTCATTCGATGGGCTTTAGGATGAGTGAAACGGGGAGTGTATTTTCGTTGATTTTTGTTTTGGGCGCCGGGGATTGCTCGGTTATTCTGCCATAGCCGACATAGTTTACTTTCAGGCCCAAGTCGCTTAGGATCTTTAACGCATCCCGAAGTCCCATGCCTTTGAGGTCCGGCATGAATCCGGTTGTTACCATAACTGGTTTCAGTTTTAATGAATGGGCTTCCTTGGTAGATTCGACGTATACCACCTTGGTGATTACGCCAGAGTCAGATGGAAGCACCTTGGAGCTAATGCCCAATTCGTTTAAGACCAGTTTTGTTTTTTGTAAATCGCCTTTCAAAATGCCGGGTACCTCCGGAAGACTTGCCACGTGTAAGGCGGGCTGCACTTTGATATGTGTGCTGTAAATGCGGTCGCTGATATTTTTGAAAATCGGTGCCGCAATTTGAGCCCCAGAATATTTGCCACTTTTGGGGTTGTTTACAACCACCACGATGGTGTATTCGGGATTGTTGGCAGGAAAAAATCCAGCGAAGGAGGCTTGGAATTGTTTGTTATTTTCTTCGTTGTAACCTCCAATTCCTTTGTTTAACCAAGAGGTTCCTGTTTTTCCGGCAATTTTGTAATTCTCCGATTTGATTTCTTTTGCCGTTCCATGATCTACCACTTGGACGAGCATGTTTGTTACTGCAGCGGCGGTAGCGGCGCTAAATGCCTTTTCTTTAAGAACGATTGGCTCAATCTTAGAAAGTGTTTGGCCTTCCAAGCGAATTTCCTTCACCATATAGGGTTGCATCATCTTGCCCTTGTTTGCAATTGTATTGTACAGCATCAATACTTGTAAAGGCGATAGGTTGCTAGAATATCCAATGCTCAAAGAAGGTAAACTTGTTCCGCTCCATCCGGCTTCGTCAGGAGTAGGAATTGTAGGACTATTACTACTGGGGATATCGAATTTGGGCTTGGTGTTAAGTCCCAGGTCTAAAATGTGTTTGGTGAATTTTTCGGGATTCTTTTTGTAATGCTGCATCACAAATTTGCTCGTTCCGATATTGGATGAGTATTGAAGGCATTCGCTCAGTGTATAGAACCTCTTTGGTGGCTTTTTTGAATCCGACCAAGGTGTGCCGGACCATTTCCATTTTCCCCAATTGTTGTCGATGCTGTCCGTGGGTTTTACATACCCATCTTCCAATAATGCGATGGCAGAAACGACCTTAAAAGTAGATCCTGGCTCGGTAAACTCGCTCACCGCATAGTTCTGGGTTTCGTAATATTTGTTGTCTTCACCGCGCGTTAAGTTGGCCATGGCTTTTATGGCGCCGGTTTTGGTCTCCATCACAATCACACAACCGTGATCTGCCGATTCTGCTTCCAGTCCTTTTTGTAAACTGTATTGTGCGATGTCTTGAATGCGGACATCAAGCGTGGTAACAATGTCTTTTCCATTCACTGGGAGTTGGTTGTTGCCAATTTGAATGGGTCTCCAGATTTGACCGCTCATGCGTTGTTGCATAATGCGACCGTTCTTTCCTCTTAGTAGTGTGTCGAACGCGCCTTCCAATCCAACGCTGGTTTTATCTTTGATGTATCCGATGGTTCTCTTTGCCAGATCACCCATGAAATACATGCGTTTCCCTTTTTCTTCATACCAAACACCCCCTTTAAATTTGCCATCACGGGCGATGGGCCAAGTTTTAATGGCTTTAATTTGCTCGTAACCTAAGTCTTTGGCAATCTTGAGGTATCGGGTTCTGCGCTCTCGGTGTTTGATGAGGTATTCTTTCCATGACGATGCATTGCGCTCAGGGAACATATTGGCGCACAATTGAGAGAAGCTATCGATCTTGGCTAAGAAAATTTTAGTGGTTAGTCCGTCGGCGCGCAAATCAAAAATTACATCGTATTTGGGGACGCTAGTAGCTAGAAGGCTGCCATCGTCGGCGTAGATATTGCCTCGCAACGCCTCAACTTCCTTGATGCGGGTATTTTTTTCGCTCATTTGCTCCGCAAAAACCTTGTCGGTTCCCGTTTGTAGTTTGATGGCGGCGGCGAAAATGGCGACAACAAACACGATGAGCAGGGATAGCACCAAATAGGCACGCACCAAAATGATTTTCCGTGAATTGACTTTAGTCTTGTTCATGGGGTTTTACAAGTTTGATGGGTGGGGTGGTGATTTCTTTTAGTCCGCTTCCTTCGAGTCTTTTGCTGAGTTCGCTTTGCTTACTGGCGTTGGTGATTTGACTCTCTAAGCTGATGCGTTCGCTATGGAGTTCTTGGAGTTCTTTGGTGAGCTCTTCTTTTTTGCGAATGGCTTTGTTTGCGTGGTGCGAATTGTAGATGTAGAACACCATCAATGCAAATCCTACCATGGCAAATTTGATCCAACTCCACAGGGGTATGGCAGTTTCGTTGGCAGTTTGCTGCTCTTGGGCGACGGGTTCTCCCATTACCGTTTGCGGATCAATGTCGGCGTTCAAGAATGGGTTCTCTTCCATGTGTTGCGTACTCCTATTCTCATTTTTGCGCTTCTTGCGCGTTTGTTACTTTCAATTTCAGCCTCGTCTGGCGTGATTGCCGCATTGGGCTTATTATCAAAGGGTTTGCTGATATGTCCATACAGGTCTGTATGACGATTTCCTTCCAAATTCCCTGTTTGAAACAAGTGTTTTACGAGTCTATCTTCTAGAGAGTGGTATGAAATGACTACTAGTTTTCCGCCGGGCTTGATGAGGGATTCGGCATCGTTCAAAAGGGCTTCCAATACTTCCATTTCTTTGTTAACCGCGATGCGAAGGGCTTGGAAAACTTGACTCAAATATTTGGCGGGTGTTTTGCCGGGGGTGCAGGTGGCAATGGCGGCCTTAAATCCTTCGATGGTGGAGAGGTCTTTGCTGCCGCGGCTGCGGATGATGATGTCGGATAGCCGATGTGCATTTGGAATTTCGCCGTACTGTTTAAATATGTAATTGAGTTCCTTTTCGGAGGAGGTTTGAACGATTTGTGCTGCTGAGATGGGGGTTGAGGCCGACATCCGCATGTCGAGGGGGCCATTGAGTCGATGCGCGAAACCGCGTTCACCCACATCAATTTGGTGGGAGGAGATGCCAAGATCCGCAAGGATGCCATCAACGGGCGAGGCCTTTAAAAATTCTAGGTATTGCTTAGTGAATTGAAAATTGTGGTTCACCAAGGTAAATCTTGGGTCATTAGGCACGCGGGCTAGGGTGTCTTCGTCTTGATCAAACGAGATGAGTTTGCCTTTGCTAGAAAGTTTGTTGAGTATGGCTTGGCTGTGCCCGCCGCCACCAAAGGTGACGTCTACATAGGTGCCATCTGGGTTGGTTACCAGGGCGTCCACGCTAGGGTGGAGTAGGACGGGGTTGTGATAGTCGTACATAGCAAACAGGTTGCCAACGGCCCGATGCGCTACTTATCCTTGGTTGCGTTGCTGATGAAACAGCTGTGCCAACTGAGACATTTCCGCGGAGTCCACTTTGAGTTCAGATTCGTAGGTGGCTTGATCCCACATCTCAATTTTGTTTCCGTTGGCTACCAGGATGACTTCGCCGAGGAGTTCGGCGTATTCCAATAGTTTTTTGGGAATCAAGATGCGTTGTGCGCCATCGATCTGAACCAAGTTCGCTCCGTTGGTGAAGATTCGTTTGAACCGACGGATGTCGGGACTCATGAAATCATCCACGGTGTTCAGTTTGGCGGTTTCATCCAGCCAATCTTCCTTGGTGTAGAGCACCAGACACTTCTCGAATCCGCGGTTCACGACGAGCGTATTGCCAACGGCCTCCGGGAATTGTGCCCGAAGTTTGGACGGAATGGAAAGTCTTCCTTTCTCGTCTAGTTTGCAATTGAACTCTCCAATGAATGCGGTCATTCTGTGTTGGTTTTTTCTGTCTGCTAAATAAATATCCAAACTCCCACAATTTCCCACAATCTCCCCTTTTTAACCACTTCTTTTCCACAATGAGCCACAACTTAGGCTTTTGGGTGGGATTTTGTGCAAATGGATACGTATTTGACGCTTCAAAAATAGAATAAAAGTATTGAAAAGCAAGGTTTTTGCTGTGTGTGGGAGAAAGTGGAGTGATTTTTTATCTAAAAACCCATTTTTGGGTCTGGGTGGGGATTGTTATCTTTGATTCATGGGTTTAAGGTTGTTGGCAGCTAGTTTTCTTGTCGGATTGGTGGGGTTATCCACATCTCCGGCAGGGGCACAGCCCCATGCCGGAGACCCATCCTTGCAAAACATGATTGGAATGGGTGTGAATGTTCGACATTTCGGCTATGATGTTTCGCTATGGCGAGAACACGCCATCGTCAAGACGGGACAGCAGAGGGAATTCCCACTAGCGAAAACTATACCCCTTAGCATACGGCCATCATCTACCCGCAGTTTTCAATCGGTATCTTTAGGGATTATTAAAGATCCGCGGGAGATTAAGGTCATGAACGAACGACTTCCGGGCAGCAAGCCATTTGTGATCGAGAAAATTAATCACAGTATCTGTGCACACATCGCCGTTGGGAAAGTATATGTTATCAGTGAACGTCAAAGTCGTTCCGACCTCGGTCTGCAAATAACTGTCGCCGGTCAAATCCCCCTCAATTATTCTTGGCCTTTATATATATGGCTTTATCAACCCGCGCCACTAACCGATGGGTATGTCCCTGTGGCCTATGATCCAAAAGTTCACAATGTAGCTCTGGTTGGTGGCAATGCGAGATATTCTGCGGGTTTTGCAGATGGCAATATCACTCCGGGGCTTGGTGCTTCTATGTCGTTTTCGGCCGAATGGGGGAGTTATCGAAATGTATCAAACCGACTTTCACTGGGGCTATCGGCGGATAAATTTGTAAAAAATCTGCCCATTTGGCATCGTTCGGAAATGAATCGAAACTTCTTCCCCGCACTATTTGTTACCTTTGCTGCCGGTTTTGAATGTAAGTCAAAATCAAAACATCAACCCTGAACGCTATCGTCTCCTAAAAAAATAAGCTGTGATTGAGTTACCCATCGTATCGAAAGAAAAAAGAACGCCCAAGCCATCTTGGTTAAAGATTGATTTGCCCACAGGCGAGAATTATACGAGAGTAAAACGCATCGTAAAGGAGCATAAACTTCATACCATTTGCGAAGACGGTCGCTGTCCAAATATGGGCGAATGTTGGGGTGAGGGCACGGCCACTTTTATGATTTTGGGCAATATATGTACCCGCAGTTGCAGTTTTTGTGCGGTGGCAACAGGAAGGCCTGGTGAATATGATTTGAACGAGCCGATGCGTGTGGCGGAAGCTGTACAGTTGATGGGGGTGAAGCATTGTGTAATTACTTCGGTGAACCGCGATGAATTAAAGGATAAAGGCGCTACGGTATGGGCGGAAACGGTGAAGGCGGTGAAGTTGCTGAATCCTGATACCACCATCGAAACATTGATCCCGGATTTTAAGTCGCAATGGGATATGCTGTATATGGTTTTGGATGCGGGTGCGGAAGTAACATCGCACAATATGGAAACGGTGGAGCGGTTGTATCGCATGGTAAGGCCCCAGGCGAAATATGCCAGAAGTTTGGAGCAAACGAAGCGTACGAGTGAATATGGACGACGTACAAAATCGGGAGCGATGCTCGGTTTGGGTGAGACAGACGACGAGGTGAAGCAGTTGATGGAAGACTTACGCGAGAATGGCTGCGATGTGCTTACACTAGGCCAATATTTGCAACCCACAAAAATGCATTTGGATGTCAGAGAGTATGTTCATCCAGACAAATTTAAGCATTGGGAAGAGTTGGGATTGAGTATGGGTTTCCGTTTTGTGGAAAGCGGACCGATGGTCAGAAGCTCCTATCATGCTGAAAAGCATGTACTGTAAATCCTAAAGGTTTACTTTTTTGCGATTTTTGTTTAATTAAACGGCACTTTCTTTTAGGGATTTCGCCCATTATAATTGGAAAAGTAACCCCACTATGTTTAATTTGTAAAGTACCTTAATATTAATAAACTGATCACATGAGCATAAAATCTTTTTTCACCCTTTCAGCTTCAGCTACATTGGTAGCGGGAATGTCGTTGTTTGTTGCAACTATCCCCACTGAAATGCCGCAATCTTTAAAGGTTGGCGCATTAGAAAACGAAGAAGAACACGAGCATCGTTCCATTGAAGGTGCGATTCGTTCTGTTTACAGCATGCGTTTAAACGAAGTTACTGGCACGATCGAACCTGAGTGGGTTGAAGAAGCCATAGTTCAAGCCGATGCGATGCGTTTGACACGTCGTGCTAACAAGCCATTGAAGTGGGAAGAGATGGGTCCAGACAACGTAGGTGGTCGGATTCGTGCATTTTTGATTCATCGCGATTCTGGCAACATTTGGTTTGCCGGTGGTGTGGCTGGTGGATTGTTCCGTTCTGTATCTGCTGGTAACAGCTGGAGTCCAATAAATGATCGTCAGGAAAACTTGAACGTGACATGTGTTGCCCAAACGGTGAGCGGTACCATTTTTTACGGTACGGGTGAAGGTGGATTTGTATACTTATCGGGAACAAGAAATGGATCTCCTGCCTTCTTGGGTGCGGGCCTATTCAAGAGCACCGACAGTCGTGGTGTGTCGTTTACTAAAATGACAAATACCAGTGCGGCTAGCTTTATGCAATGTAATTCAATGGTAGCGCATCCAAAGGAAGATAAATTTTACCTAGGAACTGAGGATGGGATCTACGAATTCACCAACAACGGTGGAACACAAAAGAAAATCAGTGTCGGTTCTATCAAAGAATTGAAAATAGATAAAAATGGCGTTTTGTGGGCATCTACCGGTTCAGGTTCTATTTTGAAAATGGATGGTGCTGGTGCGATGAAGCAAATGAATGCGAGTGTTAATACTGGCGGACGTACTTCGCTTGCGATTTCGCCTGAAGATCCCAATTATGTGTATTTGATGGGTGCTGGCGGAAATGGTTCCTTCAGCGGCTTGTTCCGTACTACAGATGGTGGAGCGACATGGACAAAGTTGGTTTCTTACTCTAGTATTACAGATATCTTTGGTTCCAACAGACAAGGTGAGTACGATAACGTAGTGAGTGTTGATCCTACAAATAAAAATTTGGTTTATATGGGTGGGGTTGATTTGGCGACATGGGATAACGTGAATGGTTACAGAGAAACAGCAAACACATTTGATGCGGCTTGGAACAACGGTTATGTGCATGCGGATAAACACTTGATTACTTGGGATATGAATACAACGCCTCCTTCAATCATTGTTGGTTGTGATGGTGGATTATTTCGTAGCAAAGACCGCAAGATTTGGACGCCAATCTCTCGTGGATTTAACACAGTGCAGTTCTACAATGTGGCAGCCAATGAATTGGGACATGTTGTGGGTGGATCACAGGACAATGGTACTCATTTGATCAATTTTTCTGGAAATTCTTTCGGCGGAGCGCCGTCTAAAAATTCTATTTCAATTTATGGTGGTGATGGTTTTGATGTCGAGTTTTCTCGCTTCAGCCCCAAAACGGTTTTTGCTTGTACTTATTACGGAACCGTAGTTCGCAGCGCTAATAGCGGTCAGTCAACCTCTACGTTCTTCGATGACCGTCAAGACGGAAAGTCACAAACTGATTTTAACACCACTTATTGCTTGTGGGAGTCTGGTCCAAAAAAATCTCGTTTGTATTTGGCTAAAAACTCTGAAGTATGGATGGCTAACAATCCTACCGATTTTGCTGAAAACGTGAGCTGGTATTTGGTTGCTAACGCATTGGGCAACGATAGGATTATTGAAATGGATTATACTCCTGAAGGAGACAATTTGTTTATTTGTAAAAGCGGCCGTTTGGTTCGTGTGGATAGTTTGAATGCGGCTACGTTTACTTTGGCAGCAAATCCAACGGTGATGCAGATTCCAGCGCCTATCGTTCAAAAGAATATTACTCCATCAGGTTTGTCAGGTCGTACCATTACTTCAGTAAATGTGGATCAAATGGATAAAAATCACGTGGTTATCACTTTGGGTGGATACGGAAATACAAGTTATGTCTATGAATCATTCAATGCTTGTGGTGCTGCGGTAACGTGGAAGAACATTACTGGCAATTTGCCTTCTTTCCCTGTGTATGATGCGGTAATCGACGTTGACGATAGCAAGCGCATCGTATTGGGAACTGATTTGGGTGTTTGGTACACTGAGGATGGCGGAACTACTTGGGTTGAAGGAAACGACGGAATGGCTCGTGTGCCAGTATTTGAGATTCGTGGTTATGAGTGGAGACCTTGGGAAGGTATGTCGATGTATGTGGGAACGCACGGTCGTGGATTCTTCCGCAGCAGAACCTTGATGACGGGTACTAAGAATTTGAAGGACAATACATCATTGAAGGTGGTTGTTTATCCAAACCCAACTTCGGATAAGGCTACATTGAGTTTAACAGGTAAGGTTTCAGAAACTGCGATGTTGACGGTTATTAATTTACAGGGTAAAGTTGTTTTGTCGCGCAGCGTGAGTGTGGTTGCGGGCGAGAACAATTTTGCGATTGATTTGACAGGAATGGCGAAGGGATACTATTTCGCTTCTGTGAAGGGCGCGAACACGCAGGGAACTGCAAAGGTTTGCGTTCAATAATTTTGTTTGAATTACTACTAAGTGAGGAGGCCGCGCAAGCGGCCTCTTTTTTTTACTTATAAAATTCCGGAAAATACCATTCTAGCGGGGCCTTGGAGCTGGATGTGGCAGAAGCCCGAAGGGCTTCTGCTGAAGGCGACCGATAGGTCGCCGCCCCTCGTTGATACGTGGATGAGGCCGCCGCCCAAGGATTTCATTGTTGCAAGGCTTAATGCGGCGGCCGTAACTCCCGTACCGCAACTCAAGGTTTCGCCCTCAACACCCCTTTCGTAAGTGCGCATCGCAATGTGAGTGTCGTCTAAGATGTTCACCGCATTTACATTAATCCCAGCCTCTGTATATGGTGCATTGTATCGGATTCCTTTGGCCCAAGTCACCAAGTCGATTCCCTCAATGTCCTCTGTTTTTATTGATATAAAATGGGGTGATCCGGTATTCAATTCGTAAGAATGATTGTCGAGTTCGTGAATCGAATCGACATCGTTCATCGACAATGAGATCCATTCTGTCATTGGTAGTTGCGAGGTATCCGTCGGTGTAGGTAAATGTGTCGCCGTATGCGCGCCATCTGGTGCCCAAAAATTCAGAATTTTATAATTGGCTGGAATCTCAGGTTTCAAAATCCCACGGTTAGAAAAATCAGGACTCTCCTCGGAGGTTTCCAATTTTCCCAAGCCCAGTGAAAAAGCCCAAGCCGCAATGCATCGACCGCCATTTCCACACATGCTGCTCTTACCACCGTCGCTGTTGAAATACACCATCTCAAAATTGTAGCCTTCCTTATCCTGCAATAGCATCAAGCCATCGGCGCCAATGCCAAATTTGGGATGACATAATCTGGCGATCAGTGATTTTTCGGATTCAGCCGACGGCATAGAACTGGCCACAAAATCCTGCCAAACACCCCCGCGATTATCGATTAAAATAAAATCGTTGCCCGCACCTTCATATTTTACAAATGCCAAACTCATTGTTTCAATTTTTCCAAAATGGCCCGATCAGCAACCGGTTTTAGATTTGCCGTTGAACCTGGGGTCAAAGGTAGGTAGTAAAAATCATTGCCCAATTGCAGGTAGTATTCATCG
>CAMBTR010000044.1 GCA_945870885.1 Chryseobacterium gleum
ACGATTTTGTCTGCGATATGTGCTTCAACAACGCGGTGACCTTCTTCACAGTTTGTTACAACTGCATCGGAATGTATTACGGCACCAATATTCATAGAATTCACGGAACCATCAGAAAAACACTCCATGCAATTATCATCAAGTGAATTCAAACTGGCTTTACGCGCAAAATCAGCACCCAAATTGATGCTATCTTCATCGCTATAAACGCTATAGACAACCTTGGTGTTTTTGAACACCGGCTCGTCTTTGTAAATGGTCTTTAAATACATCGGGATTAGGCTTGTCATCCAGCCCTGACAATGAATAATATCTGGGGCCCAGCCCAATTTTTTTACCGTTTCCATAACGCCCTTGCAAAAGAAGATCGTGCGCTCGTCGTTGTCATCGAACAATTTACCGGCCTCATCCCTAAACACATATTTGCGATGGAAATAATCTTCGTTATCTAGAAAATAGACCTGCATCTTGGTTTGCGGAATCGATGCAACTTTGATGATCAAAGGATTGTCGTTATCGTCGATGGAAATGTTAATCCCACTTAATCTCACAACTTCATGCAAACGATTTCTACGTTCGTTAATGACGCCAAATCGGGGAACAAGAATTCGAATTTCATTTTCTTGCTCTTGAAGTGCCTGAGGCAGCATTCGGGCAACTGTTGCTAAGGGTGATGTCTCGAGGAAAGGAGACATCTCAGAACTCACAAACAGAACACGTTTTTTGGTTTGGGTCATGGTTTTATCTAGACTCTATTTAGAAAAAGAATACAAAAGTATAATAAAAAAATCGGAAATTGAAACAACAATCTACTAAGAACCTAGGAAAAATCGTTATTTGCATCTCTTTCTAAGCAATAATGGAGGTATTTGAATCAGCGGACACATGGGCAGCGAAATTTGGAGGCGATCAATCGGCAAATTGGGCGATGATTCCAACGATGGGCGCGCTACATCAAGGCCATTTATCGTTGATTGAAGCAGCACAAAAAAATGGATATCAAACAGTTGTAAGCATTTTCGTGAATCCGTTGCAGTTCAACAATACTGAGGATTTAGAGAAGTATCCCAGGCATTTGGACAATGACCTTGCACTTTTGGCTGGGCTGGGTGTTGATGCTGTTTGGACCCCAAATATTGACACCATTTACCCGGCTGATTTTTCAGAAATTGCATTGGATTTGGGAATTTTGGATCAGATTTTTGAAGGATTGCATCGCCCGGGTCATTTTAATGGCGTGGTTCAGGTGTTAAATCAGTTGTTTTCTGTGATTCAGCCTAAGGCAGTGTTTTTTGGCCAAAAAGATTTGCAGCAGTGTTTGGTGGTAGAAAAATTGCTCGCGGAATATTTCCCACAAATCAAATATTTTAGGGTTGCAACACTCAGAGCCCCATCGGGTTTGGCATTGAGTTCTCGCAATGAACGTTTAACCTCAAAAGGGAAAGAGCTAGCTGCTGAGATTTATGCATCGATGCTACGAATTAGCAATAGTTTAGAAAATCACAACGAAGTTCAAGACCAAGAATGCGAGCGATTGAAGCAGTTGGGATTTGAAATAGAATATTTGGAATGGGTTTCATTGCCCAATATGGAAAAGGCCAAAAGACGCGACCTAACCATCATGGAGGAACACGCACTCAGTAATGTCAAAACAGCTACTACCGCAGTCGTTTTTGCCGGCACCTTGGAAGGTGTTAGGTTAATCGATAACCTGCTTATTCCTTAGTTTTTGATAATGCGAGTTTGATAAACCGCAGTACCGTCAATCAACTTCAAAGTATAAATACCGTTGCTCCAAGCACTCGCATCGATGGTTGATTTTCCAGCGTTCATCGTACTAGTGTAAACCACCTTACCCATCACATCAGAAACTTCGTAATGCATCGCTTGATTTGCAGCAACATTTAACACCAACTGGAATTGGTTTGTACTTGGATTCGGATACACAGAAACCATGGCATCAGGACCGTTTAAAATTGAAGTTGCAGCCACTTCAGTGCCTTGTGCATAGGCTTTCTTCAACGCATCGTTCAACAAAATAGTTCCGCCGTTGTCGATCAAAGTTGTGTTGTCAATAAACATCGCAACAATGTGCATCTTGTTCATGTTCCAAGAACCGTCCATCGGGAAAGTGAAGTTGTGTACAAAGCTAGCACCCTTGCTTGCGCTGCTACCGAATGCATTGGGTAAACCCGCAAAAGTTGGAGCAATCGCTCTTCCTACGTGGTCGTAAACCATTTGAGAAGCAGGCACTGGATTGGGCAATTTTTCAAAGCCACCCATCACACCGCTAGCGCCACCGGCATAAGCATTGGATTGGTTAAAGCCAGAAGTAGTACCGCGAACATCGTCCTCAACAATCGCACAAGCAATTCTGAAGTCGCCCGAAATATCAGATTCTAACGTTGTTTTTACACTTACTTTCATCACCTTGGTGACATCGTCATACTTGGCAGCGATATCCAAAATTCCTCTTGGTGCCGTTTGTATACGTTTGATAAAATCTCCACCCATCGCAGATGGATCCATTTTGGTACCGCGATCTACCAAAGCACTTGGGTAGCCACTGATTTTTGAAGCCATACCTGCATCGTAGTATCCATTCATCATCGGATCGTTGTTGTGCACTGCGATACCTTGGAAAAAACCATCGTATTTGTCGGTCATCGTCTTAAGAGCAACAGCACCTCTAGGGCACCACTGACACCATGTACCGGTTGCTTCTTCGCCAATCACAACTTTGCCTTTGGCGGGAACTACGGGGTCAATAGTAATTGTTTTGGTGTTATCCGATGCATTGTCGTCTGCTGAACCATTTACTGCGGTAACGCTCGCTACTACATCGTTCTTGCCTGCTACGATCGATAAAGTATTGGTCATTGTTGCAGTGTATAAGCCACCCGCTGCGATGCTCAAGCCTGTCAACTTTTTGGTGTCGGTATTTCCATTGTATTTGACACTAACATCGGCATCAGTAATGGTTGTAGTACCGAGATTGCGAATTTCGATGGTTGGCAAAACTTTAGCGCCTGCCAAGAATCCCACAACTCCGCCAACGTAGGTAACGCTAGCATTTTTTGTGGTTGAAGTATAAGCGGTGTAGGTGGTTGAAACATCGTCCACATAAAAAGAACTTCCGTTGATTGGGAACAAATCCATGGCGGCAATGGCGCGAGTGGCATTTTGAAAACTACCCACTTTTACCGCGTCCAAGTAAACATCCCAAGTGTTGGTGTTCAGATCGATTTTTAACTCAAAATCAAACCATTGACCTTGGTTGTAATTGACATTGATTAAGTTACCTGCACTGGCGTTGTTGATCTGCAAGGTTTTGTCGATGTTAAAATAAACATCAATGGTATAGCCCTTACCCCAAGTGGTTTGCTCTTGAAGGTTGAAATATGCGTTTTTCCCTGCATCCACATTCATGGCCATTTTCAAACTGAAGGTTCCGGTATTTTTAGCACCACCAAAAGGAAGCACCAAATCCGCTGGCCCACCGTTGGCAGCAGTACTCTGAAAATACAAGCTATTGGCTCCGCTTTTGGCTTTGGTAGAAGTAACCTTTACATCATCCGCTCCACCATTAGGGCTACCCCAAGTTTCCCAAACAGCACTGGTGGCTGCGAGATTATCTCCTGATTTATAACTGTCAAAATTGTCGCTAAATGTCTGCGCCTTTGAGGCTGAACTTGCCAAAAGGGCACCAAAAAGAATGAGGTATTTTTGTTTCATAATTGTTCTTATTTTTCAAATATAGGAATTTGAATCGTGTAAATTGTTTTCTAGAAATACGATGCCAACTTCTTGGTGATTTAAACATCCGATATTTTATCGTCAATCCAAACCTATTTTTGTTTTTTCATAGACGATGGGTATCAATGCCAAATTTCGAATAAGTATTTTTACAAGAATCGAAGGATGGCTGCTGTTGTTTTTTTTGATTCAATGTATTGGGATTACGGATCCGCCTTTGGAAATCGGTCACAATTGGAGGCAGGTTCTCACCAATATGGTTTCCAGAAATTATTACGAGTCGGGAATGGATTGGCTCTATCCCAGAATTGATATCGCTGGAGAAAAAACGGGCATTACAGGGGCGGAATTTCCAATCATGAATTTTCTTATTTTCCTCTGCTATAAAGCCTTTGGTTTTGCCCATTGGTATGGCAGATTGATTAATTTGTTGATGGTAGTTTGGGGTGTGTTTCGGTTTCATAAAATGACCAAGGTTCTATTCGATGAGCTTGTCGCCAATTATGCTGCCTTGACATTGATGGCTTCCGTTTGGTTTTCCATTTCCAGAAAAATCATGCCCGATACTTTTGCCGTTTCACTCGTAATCATTGGTTTGAGTTATTGGGTACAATTTTGCATCCAAATCAGATTCAAGGATTGGATATTGGGTTTCGTCTTTGTGTCTTTGGGGGTACTGAGTAAGATTCCGGCGGCTTGTTTGGTGGCGGCGTTGCTTCCGATGGTTTGGATGAATCAAATGCAACGAAAAACAAAAATCTTGATTTTTTCCGGGGCTTTTTTGTCGATCCTGCCCGCCATTGTCTGGTATTTCTATTGGGTTCCCTACTTAAATACGTTTGGATACCCTTGGTTTATTTCAAAGGGTTTGATGGAGGGAGTTCGGGAAATTCTTCCGCTTTGGCAATTGTTATTGGAGAAGTTTTACTTCACCAGTTTTTATAGTTTTCTTGCCCTGGCCGCGATGATTTACGGCGTTGTTGTCTGCGTTGTTAAACGCGACAAAGCCTTTTGGACTGGTGTGGCTTCGGTTACTATGGTTTTTGTTTTTTACATGGTAAAAACGGGGTCAGTTTTCCCCCAGCATACCTATTATGTGATTCCATTTGTGCCTATTATGTGTTTATTCGTGGGCTTCGGCTTGAGCTCATTGTCAGGCTTGCGCTTTGGAAACAAGTTGCCCAATGTGTTGATTTTTTTCATCGTATTAGAAGGGGTGTCAAACCAAATGCACGACCATTTTATCAAAAAAAGTGAAATGTACAAACTCACCTTAGCATCGGAGGTGAGTGGCCATATACCCCAATCAGATCTTGTAATCATCAATTCAGGCGTGAATCCACAAGAATTGTATTTTCTAAATAGAAAGGGTTGGGTTGCGTTGAATGAACAAGTTTTGGATAACAACCAAATGAGCGCATGGATCAAGAAGGGTGCGAAATATTTGGTGTTAAATAAATCCAGTTATAAGAATTGGGTGACATTGGACATCACTCAATCGAGGGTAAGTCTAGATTTTGAACTGGTGTTTGAGAATGAACATTACGCGCTCTATAAATTGCCATCGGATCATATTGAATGATCGATAGAGTGTTTGATTTTCTGTACGATGCGGGGAACATGGTTTTTTGCGTCGTCAAAAAATGGTAATCTTGAATCAAATAAAAACGATATGAATTCAGCACTTAGTATTTCAAAGGGGCTCACTCTAGCCTTGGTATCAGCGACATTAATTTTTGGTATGGGTGCATGTAAAAAGGATCCTGTTAAGTCATTGCCCGGACCTGGGGAATATTTGAATTCGAAAGTTGGATCCAATTGGAGTTATTCTACCACGGGGACATCGAGCAGCGACTGGACAGTGAAAGTGGAAGATTCAACTGCGCTTTATTTATCGAACACTTTTCAAATGTATAAGACAAATACCGCGGGGGTTATCAGCCGAAACTACTATCGCTACAGCAAGGGAAATTATAGCGTTTTGGTTTTGGATGCCGACGGTGCCACCCAGGAAATTGTTTATTTAAAGGATTCAATGCAGACCGGTAAAAAATGGTCGAAGTCGATTAAGGGATTGGGCGGAATTTTTAAGCAGTACAACTACGAAGTCATCGAAACGGTCTCTAAAACGGTTGGAAGTAAATCGTTTGAGAATGTTGTTCATATTCGTTTAAACATCCCATCTTTGGGCTATACATCCGATGCGTATTACTCGCCAAAAGTGGGTTTGGTGATGGTAGACGACGATTATGCATCGAGTGGAAATGCTTACCATACGGAAATCAAATCGTTTGATTTGAAATAAAAAGGAGATTTTATTTTTTTCATTTGGGCATTACAAAGTATCGATTGAGGCGTTAACGAGGAACTATTATCATTCCAGCACAATGGACTGAATTTCTAAAGCAGGATTTTCCCAAACAAGTTTGTAGTACCCTTTTGGCAAGTGGTTGAGATCCAATACGGCCTGCTTGTCGCCAATAAAACCCGACATTACATTCTGACCGAGCCCATTTACAATGCGATAGTTTCCTAATCCTACTGCACCATGTTGAATGATTTGAATTAACCCCTGAGTAGGATTGGGATAAATAGAAATGGCTTGATAGGTTTTTGGCTTTTTGATGGATTGAGTATTTTGTGGAATCATGGGGTAGAAGAATTCTGCTATTTCTGTAACAGCTTTTTTGAAATCCTTCCCATTATTGCCAAGTCCAGGCCATGAATGACCGCCAGTTTCCAATATCATTGAATCATATTTCACACCCGCAGAATCTAGTTTTGGTATCATTTTTCCGGTGCCACAGAGCGTAACGACCAAAGAGTTGTTTAGGCCCGGTGCGCAGTTATAAGATACTGTGGCGTCATCTTTGGCGTGACCCATCCAAACAGGTAAGTCATTTGGTGAGATATAACTGGTTTGATAAACGGCACCTGCCATGCTGTATAAGGCTTTTATTGGATTGCTATAACCGTTATTTCCGGCGTCACCATTCAGGGTTTTGATGCCGTTTTTGAGGATATCTTGGAGATTTGCGTCGAGTTCAGATTCGGATTTAACCCAACCCGTGTGTAAAGACGCTACTGCACCGGCAGAGTATCCTCCCAAAAAGAATGCGGCTGTATCCACTTTGTATTGGTTACTCCCCGATGCGTCTTTGACAAAATAGCGTAGTGAAGCTTTTACGTCGGCAATGGATTGTAAAACGGCATTGAGTTGAATTTTTTTGTCGGATAGGAACAAAAAGGCATTGGCCAAACGATAGTTGACGGATACAGCTACGTAACCTTTCTTGGCAAACGCGGTGCAAAAATCAATACAGTCTTGACTTGTCTTGTCACCTGCGAAAAATGAGCCGCCATGAACATAAACAATCAATGGTCGTTTACCGAGATTGTCGTTGTTGGGCATGTAAATGTCCATTTTGTGATAATCATCATTGAAGACATCAGAGTAGGTCACTGTGGTTTTCGTGACCGCTGTGAAGACAGGGTCCAAGTATCGAGTATTCTGAGCGCGGGTTGCATTGATCGCCAAAGTTGTGATGAAGAGGATGTTGAGAAATTTTTTCATGAGGGCAATATACAAGAAAATGAAATTTTTTGGGGGAAAATGATGGAGGTTCTCAGATTATTATCTAACCTGTAACTTCCGAATTAGTCAAACCAAATTCAGTAGTTCGATAATTCTGATTTAGTAGCCCCGACGAGAATCGAACTCATATCAAATGTTTAGGAAACATCTATTCTATCCATTGAACTACGGGGCCAAAGGGGAGGCAAAATTACTTTAAAAGGATTGTATTTTGTTAGATCGCTTTGACTTTTATCGAATGATGATCGCCTTTATAAATTACTGCAAAGATTCCGCATCGCAATGGCTAAATTTGCATCGCTAGTTGTGACGGAAATCGAAAAATCATATCAAAAAGGGATTAGAATTCTCACTTGGATTTTTGTCGGCTTAATTGCTTGGCCTTTCTTAAGGAGTATCAGCACAAACAACGATCTGAATATTTTCTATGGCGCCGCGCAACGATTGGTTTCATTGGAGAATCTTTATAGCAAACCCTATTCAGCCGAAGGTTGGCAGCTCTATTATTATTACAGCCCTTTGTTTGCTACCCTTCTAGCGCCATTTACATTCTTACCTCAGTTTGTTGTCACGCATGAAGTACCCTTTGGTTTGTTTATTCTCAAAATCCTTTGGAATTGCTTGAACCTATACTTCGTTTATCAGTTGTTTCAGTTTGTTCGAGGTTTGGTTAATCCTCCCAAAAACAAAACTGGACTGACATTTTGGATTGTGCTCGCTTTGGTTTCCTACCGATGGATATTTCTCAATCTTTTGTATGGCCAGATGACGATACTCATCGTTTGGGGAGTTGTTCGGGCATTTCAATTTTTACAGTCCAAAAAGCCTAAGTATTTCACCGGCTTGGCATTTGGTGTTAATCTGAAAATCTTACCCATTTTTATGGTGGGTCAGCTGTTCTTAATGAAGCAATGGCGGGCGTTTTTTATTACCGTTTCTTTGGTTATCGCGATGATATTGTTGCCTTTCGCATATTTGCCGTTTCAGTATCATGTAGAATTACTTCAGAGCTGGATGATGAATATCAATCCCTTTTCAAAAAACCACATTGTGGAATTGGGCGAAGGCGGTTTTATTGATTTCGGTGCCTTGGTAACCAAATATCTCACCGGATTAAACATTGAAGGCGAAGAACGGGTGGCTTGGTTTTCGATGGGCGCTTCGGGTGTTTTTATAACAACTCAAGTGTTTAGATTATTGGTGCTGTCGTCTTGTTGCTACTGGATTTGGAAATTTAGGAATATTTCCGATGAGAAAAAGTCGATTTTGCTGATGTCGATCTTCTTGGCATCAATCCCATTGGCTTTCCCACACCAAAGAGATTATTCATTGTTTATGATGTGGCCATTGGTGTTATTTGTTGTGAGAGATTGGTCGATGTCTGCGCAGGGTGATGATCGGGCCTTAAAAAGCAAGCTGGATATCATACCAACATGGATTAAATTGGGGTTGTTCATTGGGGCGTTTTTGATGGGACTCATTGTCTTTTTTGAAGCCTTGCCTTTCGATATTCGCGCTTGGATCAGTGGTTATCGCATCCAAGGCATCGGTGGTTTAATTTTCTTACTTTTTGGTCATTGTTATTTGGATTGGAAAGTCAAACATTTACCGCATGAAAAAACCATTTAGTTATACTTTATCTTTGAAATCATATGAAAACAATTAAACATATCGTTTTTTTAGCCTTGGTTTCCTTGGCCGTTACTGTTCAGGCACAAAATTGTACGCCAGATACAACCATTAAAGTAGCGGGATTTTATCCAAATAAGCTGGCTGATGGAAATGTGGGTACCGCATATAGCCAAACTGTAATGGTACTTTCATTTAAGGATACATCTGTGGTCGTAGGTGGTAGCAAACAGAAAGTAACGATCGACTCGTTAAAACTTACCAAAGTGATTGGTTTGCCTGCGGGATTGGGATATGTTTGTTTTGAACCTCGTTGTATTTATTTGCCATCGAAGGTGCGTTGTATCAAACTTAGTGGCACACCTACAGCATCGGGTGTTTTTCCATTGAAGTTTGCTATTACCGCTTATGCCAAGGTAAATGGGTTTATTCCTGTTTCCCAGCCCGATACCATCAAGAATTTTAGTATCACCATTACAGGTGGAACGGCACAAATCACAGAAAACAGTGTAACATCAATTCGTGTTTACCCAAACCCCGTAACAAATCAAATTTTTATTTCGGGTTGCACATCAAAGCCACAGATTTACAACGCTTTGGGCGCTGAGATAAACTTGAATATGATGGAGGAAAATGGTCTTTGGAGCGCTGATGTTTCTAGTTTGAACTCAGGTATCTATTTCATGACATCTAGCGGAATTCATACCCAATGGATCAAGGAGTAATGTCGCCGTTGCATATCGTGATTCCGTCAAAAAAAGCGGAAATGCCAGCACTGATAGTCCTATGCGTTTTGATTTTTGTGGGGTGGGGATTTCACTATGGGATGCTAGGCTGGAAAGGCGGTTTGGTTTGGTTGCTATTATCCATCCCCTCTTTGATGTTTTTGATCAAAAAACGTCGCGGCGAATATTTTGTCAAGGTTGACGAAGAAGGTATCTCATTCCGATTACACTTTTTTTCTTCCTATATGATGATACCTTGGAAGTACTTGCAACGCATCGATTATTTGGAATATGAAATCAACTTTATGTTAAAAGAAACGGCCCAGGTGGTTTCCTTGGCAACGAGTGGTTTGGACGATGAGGATGTAGATTCCTTAAAAGCCTACATCTCGGAAGCCATCGCAAAGCGTGAGGTTCAATAAATTGTTCCCCAAGGATTATTTGTAACTTTGTATTTCTATGTCTTTTCAACCCAATTTTGATTTTGTAGAAGAGCTTCGTTGGAGAGGTTTACTTCATGATGCGATGCCCGGTACCCAAGAATTGCTCAATACCGAGCAGGTTACGGGCTATGTTGGTTTTGATCCAACGGCAGATTCATTGCACATTGGAAATCTCGTGCCAATAACGCAGTTGATGCATTTCCAACGCGCAGGTCATATTCCTGTTGCTTTGGTGGGCGGAGCAACAGGCATGGTTGGTGATCCGAGTGGTAAAACCGATGAACGCAAGTTGTTGGATGTTGAAACGATAAATCACAATATTGCTTGCCAAAAGGCTCAACTAGAGAAGTTTATTGAGTTTGGTGATGGTGGCAATAAAGCGAAGATGGTAAACAACTACGACTGGTTCAAAAATTGGTCGTTTTTGGATTTCATTCGCGATGTGGGTAAGCACATTACCGTGAGTTACATGATGAGCAAAGACAGTGTTCGGAATCGACTTGAATCGGGGGGGATTTCGTTTACTGAATTTACATATCAATTGGTTCAGGGATATGATTTTTTGCATTTGTATAAGAACGAAGGATGCAAACTCCAAATGGGAGGCAGCGATCAGTGGGGAAATATCACCACGGGTACTGAATTAATACGCCGAATGGCGGGTGGAGAGGGTTTCGCATTAACAGCACCCTTGATTACCAAGGCCGATGGATCCAAGTTTGGAAAATCAGAAGGCGGTAACGTGTGGTTGGATCCAGCAAGAACATCGCCCTATAAATTTTATCAGTTTTGGTTAAATGTTGCCGATGAAGATGCCATTCGTTTCATCAAGATATATTCTTTGAAGAACCGCGATCAAATTGAAGCGTTAATTGCGGAGCATACAGGTCAAGAGCACATGCGAATTTTGCAGAAAGAATTGGCGGCAGAAATGACGGTTAGAGTGCATTCAGAGGCCGATTTGGAGATGGCATTAAAAGCCACGCAGATCTTTTTTGGCAATGGTTCGGCCGATGATTTAAAAGCGCTTGACGAAGCTACTTTGGCGGCAGCGGCAGACGGGATGGAGCGTTTTGAAGTAGAGAAAGCATCGTTGGCTCAAGGCATTCAAGTGTTGGATCTGTTGGCCGTGAATACCCAGATCTTCCCTTCTAAGTCAGAAGCGCGCAAGATGTTGCAAGCCAATGGATTTGCTTTTAACAAGGACAAGTACACCGACATTGATGGTACGATTACCGATGCGATTTTGTTGCATGGAAAATACTTGATTGCTCAGAAAGGCAAAAAGCAGTATTTCTTGATCGAGGCGGTTTGAACGGAACGCGGTTGAGTTACAACTTTTGCGTCACCATTTTCTCTAGGTACACGCCGTAACCACTCTTTTTCAAGGGTTGGGCGATTGCTAGCAATTCATCGGACGTAATAAAACCTTGTCGCCAAGCGATTTCTTCGATGCAACCTATTTTTAGGCCCTGACGATCTTCGATGACCTGAACATATTGTCCGGCTTGCATGAGCGATGTGAAAGTCCCTGTATCCAACCAAGCCGTTCCGCGCTCAATGATGCGCACTTGTAAAGCGTTTCGCTCCAAATAAATGCGATTGACATCGGTGATTTCTAGTTCGCCGCGAGGGGATGGCTTAAGGTTACAAGCAATATCAACCACTTGATTATCATAGAAGTATAAGCCAGGTACCGCGTAATTGCTCTTGGGTTCCAAAGGTTTTTCTTCTATGCTGATTGCATTGAGGTTGTCATCGAACTCAACTACACCATATCGCTCTGGATCGCTCACGTGGTAGGCAAAAACAATCCCGCCATTGGGGTCGATGCTGCTATTTAAGGTGTCTTGGAATTTGGAACCGAAGAAGATGTTATCGCCCAAAATCAAAGCAACAGAATCATCGCCGATGAAATCTTTTCCTAAGATGAAAGCTTGTGCCAATCCGTCTGGAGAGGGTTGAACGCAATATTCGAATCTGCAGCCCAAGTTAGCGCCATCGCCCAATAACTTTTGGAAATGCGGTAAATCGTGGGGTGTGCTGATGATTAATATTTCATTGATTCCCGCCATCATCAAAACTGATAACGGATAATAAATCATTGGTTTATCGTACACTGGCATCAACTGTTTGCTCATGGCCAACGTCAATGGATGCAATCGGGTGCCAGAACCGCCGGCGAGAATTATCCCTTTCATAATTGCAAAGGTATGCGATGCAATTGATTCGGTGTAAGTCCTGTGTTAAAAGTTGATGAATCCCCTGTGTTGCTTAGGGAAAGTGCTTGAAAGGTTAGGAAGGGATTTGGGCTATCTCGGAATTTGATACACTTGCACCCAGTCCACTTGGAAATCCGATGTTTTGTTGCCGCTTTCGATTAATTGGGGGATGTAAGTATTTTCCAGTCCGTTGTTTAACACCAAAAACATGGGTTCTTGGTAAAACTGGGCCATCCAGCGATTAAATCGTATCGATTTGACTTTGATGCCGTCTGTGTAGAAGTCGATTTTCTCGGGGGTCCACAAACACGAATAAATATGAAACGATGAGTCGGTGTCTTCCGAAACGCGAATTTTTTTCATCATCATTTGTTTGGTATGGGTTTCTACTTTCCCCGTGTGAACCGTCATGGTTTGGGTATTTACGTTGTTCCCGGTGGCTTTACCGTACATCTCAAAAATATCGATTTCGGGGGGCCAGTTCTTTTTGCCGGTAAGCCACCACGCCGGCCATGTTGCAGGTCCTGTTGGGTTTTTGCTGCGGACGGCAAAATATCCGTAGGTGAAATTTTGGCTGTGAAAGGTATTTACAACTCCAACGCTATAGGGAATCATAACGGCCAGTTTTCCTGTGTCTGAATCTTCTGTTGCTATGTTTTGTTGTACTTGTGAGGTTGATACTGAACTATCTCTCACCTGGTGGTCGCCCAGATATTTTATGACATTTCCTTGGGCATTTACGCGTTGAATTTGGATGAGTTCCTTGTGAATTAGATTTGTTTCATTCATCGCGCGATACATCCTTTCTACATCGCCCTTGGGTTGATTCTCAATGATGATGGGATAAGGCCTGGGCTCATTTAGCAGGTGTAACTTGCCTTCGGCGACAAAAACCTGTGGATCACCGTAAAACTGATGCGCATTGTCCGGATGAAACCGTCCCCAAGGCTGACCTTTCGACCAAACAGCGGGATTGAAAGTATCGAAATTGTCTTGGAATACGAGTTGATATTCTTTGGCCTCTGCAGGCAGAACTAGGCTCGTTGTGTTTTTGGTTTGATGCTTGAACTGACGGCTATATTTTGCGCTTCTAAAGTCCCAATTTTTTTTGAAATACATGCTCATTTTCGCGGCACGAAATCCTTTTGTTGTGGAATCGATGGGCGATGAGGCTTTAGCGCTTGCCAAACGCGTTGTGGTCAATGAAAAGAGGATCAGAATGAGTGATGCAAACCGGAGGATGGAATTGAGGTGATTCGCTGTTTGGCGGTGTATGATTTTCAATTTGGACGGCATCAAAAACGACATAAACAAAGTTAAGAAATTCGCAGTAGGTTTGAACTAGTGAGTGAAGCAGCATTTAAATCAGGATTTGTGAGTATTATCGGTATGCCAAATGCCGGAAAAAGTACCCTTTATAACGCCTTATTAGGCGAGAAGTTAGCCATCGTAAACTCGAAGGCGCAGACAACCAGACACAGGATTTTTGGTATTAAAAATGGCCCTGGCCACCAAATCGTTTTTTCTGACACCCCCGGCATTTTACGTCAGACCAGCTACGGAATGCACGAGCGGATGATGAAGTTTGTGAAGGAAAGTGTTGACGATAGCGATGTTTTGGTTTTGTTGATCGACATCAACGGTAAGGATTTTTCTGAGGAGATTCAAGAGAAATTTGAGCGGTCGAAGGCAAAGAAAATCGTTGTTTTAAATAAAATCGACAAGGTACATCAGCAGAAGTTGGAGGAAAAATTGGTTTGGTTGAAAAAGACGTTTATTGGCGATGTTTACTTGGCGATTTCGGCCCAGGAGAAGTTTCAGATTGATGTGTTGGAGAAGTATTTGGTTGATTTTTTACCAGAGCATCCGGCCTATTATCCTGAGGATCAACTGACCGATAAAACAGAGCGGTTTTTTGTCAATGAGATTATCCGAAACAACGTATTGAAGCTTTACGATGAAGAGGTTCCATATTCGGTAGAGATTGTGACTTTGTTATTCAAGGAAGAGCCAAAAATTATCCGTTTAAGTTGTGAAATCATTGTTGAGCGAGACTCTCAGAAGCCTATCATCATAGGGAAAAAGGGACAAAGTATCAAGAAATTGGGCATCGAATCGAGGAAGGAGCTGGAGTTATTTTTTCAAAAGCAGGTGTATATGGAATTGTTCGTGAAAGTGCGAGAAGATTGGCGCAACAACAAGAAGATGTTGGATCAATTCGGTTACGAATC
>CAMBTR010000045.1 GCA_945870885.1 Chryseobacterium gleum
AGCCCCAACTCCCTGCGCTGTTTGGCATCAATCTCACTCGGCGCATCGATCATCACATCTCTTCCGCTATTATTCTTAGGGAATGCGATGTAATCACGGATACTCTCTGAACCGCCAAACAAACTGCACAATCTATCAAATCCCAATGCAATTCCACCGTGTGGAGGAGCACCGTATTCAAAAGCATTCATCAAAAATCCAAACTGCGATTGAGCTTCCTCCTTGGTAAATCCGAGTAAATCAAACATGCGCGACTGCAATCCTCTATCAAAAATCCGGATTGAACCACCGCCCACTTCTACACCATTGATTACCATATCATAAGCATTGGCTCTTACCGCACCTGGATCTGTATGCATCAAATCAACATCCTCTGGCAAAGGACTTGTAAAAGGATGGTGCATTGCATGCCAACGGTCACTTTCCTCGTCGTGCTCCAACAAAGGAAAATCCAACACCCACAATGGCTTGTAATTGAACGGATCTCTTAAACCCAATTCGCTACCCATCAATAAACGCAACTCATTCAATTGCTTACGGGTTTTATTCATTTCACCAGCCAGCAACAGAATCAAATCTCCGGGTTCGGCGCCGAAGGCATCTTTCCAGGCCGACAATGCTTCAGCATCATAAAATTTGTCGACAGAACTCTTGGCCGAGCCATCGGCTTCAATTCTGCAATAAACCAATCCTTTGGCTCCAATCTGTGGTCGTTTTACAAAATCTGTAAGACCATCCAATTGTTTACGTGTATATGATCCAGCGCCTTTGGCACAAATGCCAATCACGGAATCCACGGAATCAAAAACTACAAAGTCCTTTCCGCTCACCAAATCCAATGAAGACTCAGGGGATTTCAACTCCACGAACTGCATATCAAAACGGATATCGGGCTTATCGCAACCATACAAACGCATCGCATCGGCATAAGTCATACGCGGGAAAGCGTCAAAATGCACCCCTTTTACCTCGGCAAACAAATGCTTGGCCAAACCTTCAAACGTGCTTAAAATATCCTCGCGCTCCACAAAACTCATTTCACAGTCGATTTGTGTAAACTCTGGCTGTCGGTCCGCACGCAAATCCTCATCCCTAAAACACTTAACAATCTGAAAATACTTATCAAATCCACTCACCATCAGCAACTGCTTAAATGTCTGAGGACTCTGAGGCAAGGCGTACCATTGACCTGGATTCAAACGAGATGGAACCACAAAATCGCGGGCTCCTTCAGGTGTACTTTTGATTAGGACGGGTGTTTCAACCTCCAAAAAATCATCATTACTCAAATAATTACGAATCTTTTGGGCCAAATGATGTCGCATTTCCAAATTCGCGCGAACAATATCTCTCCGCAAATCCAAATAACGATACTGCATGCGAATATCATCGCCGCCATCGGTTTCATTCTCAATGGTAAAGGGTGGCGTTTTGGCTTGATTTAAAACGTTTAATTCGGCAACTACGATTTCAATCTCACCGGTGGGCATCAACTTATTTTTTGACTCCCGCTCAGCAACCTGGCCTACCACTTGGATCACATATTCACGACCCAACTCGCCGGCTTTTGCCAACATTTCCGCGCTATAAGCTTCGTTAAACGACAATTGCGTAATGCCATAGCGATCGCGCAAATCAACGAAGGCCATAGAACCCATCAAACGGATTTTAGCTACCCAACCAGAAAGGGTAACTGAATTACCAACGTGCGAAATACGCAATTCACCACAAGTATGCGAACGAAACATAAATGCAAAAATACGACCTCGGAAACGAAATCCCGTGGCGAAAAACGCCAAAGAAATTAATCTTTTTGCGAATCTGGCCAACCTTGGGCCTTGATCTCGAACTGATTGTCGGATTTTGTACGCAACATATTCTTAGAAGTCACATCGGTAGCATAGCCAATCACAGTAAAATCGGGCATCGTTTTGATTTTTTCGTAATCCTCCTGACCCACTGTAAATAGCAATTCATAATCCTCGCCACCATTCAAAGCCACAATACTTGGATTCAAATCAAACGTCAATGCTGTATCTATTGTCTGCGGATCAATCGGCAGCTTCTCTTCATACACGTGGAACCCGCAACCGCTGGCCTTTCCAAGATGATGCAATTCAGACGCTACGCCATCGCTCACATCAATCATACTTGTGGGCTTGACATCCAAAATCTTCAATAATTCAATTACGTCTTTGCGGGCCTCCGCTTTCAGCTGTCGGCCCACGATATAATCGTACTGCTCCAAATCCGGCTGCATAGTTGGCACTTCCAAGAAAACGCGTTTCTCTCTTTCCAAGATTTGCAAACCCATATAAGCACCACCCAAATCGCCGCTAACCACCAACAAATCACCCACTTGGGCGCCTCCGCGATACACAATTTTATCTTTTGCCACTCGGCCGTAGGCCGACATAGAAATCACCAATCCGCTTTGTGATGTTGTTGTATCACCGCCAACCAAATCAACCCCAAAATGCTCGCAAGCGATTTGCATTCCGGCATATAACTCCTCCACCGCTTCCAAAGAAAACCGATTACTCAATCCCAATCCCACTACCACCTGATCGGCCATGCCATTCATCGCATAGATATCGCTAACGGCAACCGAAATTGCCTTATAGCCAAGATGCTTTAACGGATGAAAACTCAAATCAAAATGGACCCCTTCTAGCAGTAAATCAGTCGTTAGCAAACCAAAATGATCCCCGCAATCCACAACGGCACAATCATCGCCAATCCCTTTAAAAGTCTTAGAGTTTTTTACCTCAAAATGCTGTGAAAGATGCTGAATGAGTCCAAATTCACCCATAGCACCAATCTCTGTACGATCGCTATTATCAAACATTTTACAAAGATACGCACTACAACGACACGCAAACGTTCTTCACCTCGGTAAAGAATCGCATGGCTTCCAATCCGCCTTCTCTGCCCACACCGCTACTTTTCACCCCACCAAAAGGCGTCCGCAAATCTCTCAACAACCAGCAATTGACCCAAACGATACCCATCTGCAACTGAGCCGCCACCTGATGAGCACGCGTAAGATGCTGCGTCCAAACCGTTGCCGCCAACCCGTATTCCGTTGCATTCGCCATCATCAAAACCTCTTCCACCGTGTCAAACGGCGTGATCGTAATGACCGGGCCAAAAATCTCTTCCATATTGCACCGCGCATCAAACGACAAACCTTCCAAAATGGTTGGTGCGATATAATAACCGCCCTCAAAACCCTCCGGCTGCAAGGCTCCACCACCACACAAAACTGTCGCTCCCTCGCTTTTTGCCAATTCTATATATCCCAAAACCTTTTCAAAATGGGGTTTCGATACGATGGCTCCCACGCGGGTTTCCGCATGCAATGGATCACCCACCTTCATCTTTAAAACCTCCGCCACCAAAGCCGATTTCACACTTTCGTATGCGCTGCGCTCCACAAAAACGCGACTTCCACACAAACAAATTTCGCCCTGATTCATGAATGAACTATTCACCGTTGTCTTTATCGCCTTGTCCATTTCGGCATCAGCAAAAATGATGTTCGGATTCTTTCCGCCCAATTCCAAGCTTACTTTCTTAAACATCGGACCGGTTACACTGGCGATGTGCTTGCCCGTTACCGTGCCACCCGTAAACGAAATCGCCTTGATTTTTGGATGCTCTACGATAGCCTGACCTACGCTACCACCCAACCCATTCACGATATTCAACACGCCATTAGGCAATCCAGCCGACGAACAAATTTCGCCCAACATTGCAGCCGTAACCGGAGTGAATTCACTTGGCTTGGCCACCACACAATTCCCTGCTGCCAAGGCCGGCGCGATCTTCCAAGTAAACAAATACAAAGGCAAATTCCAAGGACTAATACATCCCACAACGCCAATCGGGGTGCGCAAAGTATAATTGATGGCCTTGTTTTCCATGGCATGACTTTCACTAGAAAACTGCATCGCCGCCGTTGCAAAAAATCTAAAATTCTGCCCCGCACGAATCATCTCATTCTTGGCCAACCACAAAGGTTTCCCCTGGTCGTTGCTCTCGGCCATCGCCAGCGTATCACGCAAATTATCAATCCCTTCGGCGATAGCATTCAAAATCTTAAATCGTTCTTCAGCTGGGGTATTGCTCCAAGATGGAAAAGCCAACGCCGCCGCGTCATAAGCATCCGCCACATCAGACGCATCTGAGTTGGGAATATTGCCATAAACGCCTCCCGTAGCGGGGTTATAATTGTCCAAAACCGAGCCATTATTGGCCGCTTTCATCTCCCCATTGATGTAATTTAATATGTTCATCTTCCGTTGATTAGAAAGTCGCTGTTATTGATTTCGATGTAAATTTCGTATGATTTTTCAGACGACCAAATCGCATTCTCCTTTACTTGGATTCCATACCCTTTTCTGGGCTGAAAAGAAATCCGCAAATCCCTGTCCATAAACCAACTGCGCTCAATCACCGTCCACTGCATAATTTCGATTTTTCCTTTGCGATACGTCACCATCAACTCCTGCAATTCCGCCGCCGTGTCACGGGCATTCATTCGTTCGATTTTCAAAGGCCCCGATTCATCAATTGTGGTATCATAAGCAGGTTGTATTTTAGACTTTTTCGATAGCGCAAACACCGACCAAGTGAGAATGGCTTCCAACTCGTTGTTCCAGTCCAAACTGTCGATCGATTCGGTTTCTACCTTCTCCCCTTCCGTCACAGTTTTTGTCATACCAGGCTGAACTTTTTGCAACCAAGCAATTTCATTTTGTGCAAATCGCACGAAAGAATCGGGTTCCGCCGCCGCTTCTACATGAGAATCCTTTCCGCAGCCAATCAACAAAGCGACAGAAACAAACATCAAACCCAATATTCGCACTATATTATTTTGTCCGGAAAGCTGAGAAAATTTTATCATTGTGATGCTTTTAACAATTATACAATTAACGACTTACCCGTCATTTCCAAAGGCTGAACTACGCCCAACATTTCCAAAATTGTAGGCGCAACATCGGCCAAAATTCCATTGCGCAAATCCTGCTCTTTTTCTTGGGTTACCCACCAAACAGGGACAGTATTTGTAGTATGCGCAGTATTTGGAGATCCATCATCGTTCACAGCAAAATCGGCATTTCCATGATCTGCCAAAATAATAAATTCATACCCCATTTCTTCACCTACCTCAACCAGACGCTGCAAGCATGCATCCACCGTTTCAACGGCTTTGATGATGGCAGAATAAACGCCTGTATGGCCCACCATATCGGCATTGGCAAAATTCAAACAAACAAAATCGTACTGCTCTTGCTGCATTTTCTCCAAAGCGCGTTCGGTCAATTCCATAGCACTCATTTCGGGCTGTAAATCATAGGTAGCCACTTTCGGTGATGGGACCATCAATCGATCTTCCCCTTCAAACACAAGCTCG
This sequence comes from Chryseobacterium gleum, assembly GCA_945870885.1. Lineage (GTDB taxonomy): Bacteria > Bacteroidota > Bacteroidia > NS11-12g > UBA955 > UBA955. Next base: position 5,420 of record CAMBTR010000045.1, read on the forward strand.
CGACCGCCTGAAAAGAAAAATGTAACGTGCGGATATTTCTCCGTTTCCGCTGCGCGCAGTTGCCTCAACCCAGCCATCGAAATCACCTCTCCCAACGTCTGCTGCAGATTGTCGTTCTCGAACAAAACACCGGCAATCTTATACTTCGCATCATACTGCGTAAGGGTATAATACTCCAACTTCAATTTCTTCATTCCATGAGAAGGGTTATCTTCTTGGGTCAATGCGCGTGTAATCTGTCGACCCCGATCGGTCCTAAAGTTTGCATTTATTACAACATCGTTTTCCGCAACCAATCCTTCATTGCCTTTCAAAAAACGAAGCGGGTTCATAAACTCATCGGTAATTCCTTTTTTGTATTCGTCGTGAATGGCCTCGATTGAACCGACGGACTTCCCCGTTCCATGAACCAACAAATCGTAGCATACTTTCACTCTTTCCCAGCGCTCATCGCGATCCATAGCATAGTATCGACCTACAACAGTGCTAATTTTGGCATTGGTACCCGCAATCGAAGATTGCAAATCCTGCAAATACCCAAATCCCGAACGCGGATCTGTATCTCTGCCATCCAAAAAAGCGTGTACATAAATATTCTTTAACCCATATTCTTGGGCGATGCTACAAAGTTTTTTACTGTGTTCTATGTGCGCATGAACCCCGCCATCACTCAACAAACCCATGATATGAAAAGCCTTGTTCCCAGACTTCGCTGAAGCCATCGCTTTCAACAAAACTATATTGTCCTCTACTTCATTTTGATCAAATGCCATATTGATTTTAGCCAACATCTGCCAAACAATCCTACCCGCTCCTAAATTCATATGGCCCACCTCAGAATTGCCCATCTGGCCTTCGGGCAGACCTACATTTTCACCATCTGTGCGCAATGTTGCATTAGGGAATCTTGCAAATAAAGAATCCGTAAATGGCGTAATCGCCTGATTAATGGCATCCGAATATGAGCCGTTGCCCAACCCCCAACCATCCAATACCACCAAAGCCACTTTTTTAACCATAACACAAAGGTACAACAGGCTATAATTGTATGAAGTAAAATCACGATATTTGTGTCATGATTTTACACTTTTCATCCTCCGCAAGCTCAAAAACCAAAGGGTTTATCCTCTTGGCTTGCATTATGGCGGCTGCAGAATTGAAATCACAGGTGGTGTACGATGTAGCACCCGCGGTGGAATCGTTAGAAAAAGCGAGGAAAGAACGCACCAAAAGCAGCGACAAAAAAATCAGCGGATACCGCATTTTTGTCGGATTCTCCTCCAAACGCGCCGAAGCCACAGAAATTCAAAAGAAAGCCGATGAAATTTTTGGCAGTACTTATGGTGCTTTGTTGATATACGACGAACCCAATTTTAAAGTATACATCGGAGCCTTTACCACCGCAGCAGAAGCAGATGCGGCACTGGCCGATATCAAAAAGGAATTCCCTACCGCCAGAAAATTGCGACTTCAGATCCCAAACCCAGGCTATTCAGGCCCTGAAGGCAATTAATCCCCATCGCAATGACGGCCAAAAAAGACCCCCAAACAGAAAAAACAAAGCAAGAAGTGCGAGCGCTTTTCACGGGGTACTTAGAATTGCATCAACACAGAAAAACGCCAGAGCGCTACGCAATTTTGGATGAAATATATTCCTCCAAAGTGCATTTCGATGTCGATGAGCTATTCCTAAAAATGAAAACCAGAAACTATCATGTTTCTCGGGCTACCGTCTATAACACCCTTGATCTGCTGGTTGAATCGGGATTGGTCAAACGACATCAATTTGGTCAAAACACGTCCCATTACGAGCAAGCCTTTGGCTATAAGCAGCATGATCACTTAATTTGCAATAAATGCAAAAGAGTATTTGAGTTTTGTGATCCCCGCGTACAACAAATCACTAGTACAATGGGCGGATTACTCAAATTCGAAGTCAGCAGTCACAGTTTGCACCTATACGCAAATCCACAAACAGATCCACAGGGCAATTGCATTCAATGCAACGTAGACCCAAACACACTATAAAACTAAAAATTCTATAACTCTTATCAATGGTTGATGTAATATTAGGCCTCCAATGGGGCGATGAAGGAAAAGGGAAAATTGCTGATTACCTAACCCCTAAATACGACGTGGTAGCGCGTTTTCAAGGCGGTCCAAATGCAGGGCATTCTCTAGATTTCGAAGGAAAGAAGTTTGTACTAAACACCATTCCCTCAGGGATTTTTCGCAAAGAAACCATCAACTTGATTGGCAACGGCGTAGTGATTGATCCTGTGCGATTAAGAGAAGAAATTGAGCGCATCGTAAACGAATGCCCCGACTACAGAGAGCGTTTGTTTATTTCGCAGAAAGCCCACCTAATCCTTCCTACCCACCGTATCCTCGATGCCGCGTCTGAAACAGCCAAAGGTGATGCGAAAATCGGGAGTACCCTACGTGGAATTGGTCCAACTTACAAAGACAAAATTGGTCGTTCTGGCCTAAGAGTTGGCGATATCCTTGATGCCAATTTCAAAGAAAAATACCAAACTACGGTAGATGATCATCTAAAATTGATCGAGTTTTACGGATTTACCGATTTCAACTTGGCCGAAGAAGAAGCCAAATTCTATAGCGCCATTGAGTTCTTGAAAACGCATAAAATTATAAATAGTGAATATTTCATCCACGATTGTATCTCTCAAGGCAAGAAAATCTTGGCCGAAGGCGCTCAAGGCAGTTTGTTAGATATCGAATTTGGGACCTATCCGTTTGTAACCAGTAGCAACACGTTGGCCGGCGGCGTTTGTACCGGCTTGGGTGTAGCTCCAAAACACGTTGGAAAAGTATTTGGGATTTTTAAAGCCTATTGTACCCGCGTAGGTTCTGGCCCGTTCCCAACAGAGTTGGATAACGAAACCGGAGAATATTTGCGTACCAAAGGACATGAATTTGGCGCAACAACCGGACGTAAACGTCGTACTGGATGGATTGATTTGGTTGCCCTAAAATACACTTGCATGTTAAACGGCGTAGACGAATTGATCATGATGAAGAGCGATGTATTGAACGGCATGGATAAAATCGCGGCTTGTACTGCGTATACGATCAATGGCGAGCGCAGCGAGCAAGTACCTAGCAACATGTGCAACGACCAAATCGAGCCGAATTTAGAATGGTTCCCAGGTTGGAGCGAAGACCTCTCTCACACCCAAGGTTTTGAAGCAATGGACCAAAGATTCAGAAACTACGTCCACTTCGTTGAAAACTACCTCGGTACCAAAATCAGAGTCATTTCTCTAGGACCAGAACGCGAAAGCACCTTGGTAAAAGACTAAGATTCACCCTCACTTATTACCTTTGCCATAACGACAAAGATTCACCCTCACTTATTACCTTTGCCATTATGAAAATCATTTGTATTGGCAGAAATTACACGGAACACATCAAGGAACTCAACAACGAGACCCCTGAGGAACCCGTAATTTTCATCAAACCCGATACTGCGCTGTTAAGGAATAATAACCCCTTTTTCATCCCTGATTTTTCGAACGATGTCCACCATGAAGTGGAAGTGGTGGTGAAAATCAAGAAGCCCGGACGACACATACCCTTGGGCTTTGCGAAGGATTATTACGATGAGGTAGCGTTGGGCATCGACTTTACCGCAAGGGATGTGCAAAGTCAATTGAAAGCCAAAGGTTTGCCCTGGGAAAAAGCCAAAGGATTTGATCATTCGGCGGCAATCAGTGCGTTTATTCCTTTGAGCGAATTGACAAACGAGGGTTCTGAGGGCATATATGCCGCAGCATTTTCACTAGAAAAAAACGGGATGGTAGTTCAAAGTGGCAATACCAATCAAATGATTCACAACGTGGATGAGATAATTGCCCACGTTTCAGAATACTTCAGTTTGAGAATTGGAGATTACATTTTCACTGGTACTCCCGCCGGGGTGGGCGCTGTAAAAAGTGGCGACCAATTAAAGGGTTTTTTGGCGGGCAACGAGATGTTCAATTTCGCCGTAAAATAGAGAGGGCGGCCTGCGGCCGCCCTCTCTATCAAACAAAACGACAATTATTAATATTACTTCAATACAACCTTCTGGGTAGTAGTTCTTCCCAATTGGTCGGTGATATTTACAAAATATACACCCATCAAACCATTCACGTTCACAGTCTCAACATTGGCGTTGCTGTTCATTGAACGTACAACACGACCGTCGATTCCACTCACAATGATTTGAGAGATTTTGCTACTTTCCAAACGAACTACGAACTGACCTTCAGCTGGGTTTGGAGCGATGCTCACTTCAGCGTTTTCAATTACGTTACGGTTAGACAATGCAGAACAAGAATTCCACTTGTAAGTTGGCAATTTCACATCCGCAGTAGCAGTTGCGATATCAAACACACGGTCATACTTGTTGTAACCATTCAACTCACCACAAGCAGCCTTCAAGTTCTTTTCGCTGTAGCTATCGTCACCAGTTGACAAACCATTGGCGAAACGGAACTGATATTTCTGAGCCCAGATTTTAAGAGTCACTGACCAAATGCCATTGCCCATATCTTTCAACTTGATTTTGTTAAACTTCCACTCAGTTTGAGCTGTATCCATGTAAGGCTGGAAATTACCCGCAACCCAAACACCATCAGCAGAGACAATCGTATCAGACATATCTACAGAGAAAGTTACGTTCAACAATGCACCCAACTTAGGGATTGTGTAAACTGTATCACCTGTAATTGCACCATTGGTATAGTTCAAATTAAAAGTACGGTTAGGGCCTTTGATGATCCAGTTACTCGCAGCACCCGCTGTAGCACCCCACTCGTAAGAACCAGTCTTAACCTGAGGATACTTCGCTGTCCAAATACCATCATCCGCTTTTACATCGCCACGAACACCACTGTCGTTGGCTACGAAATCAGACCAACTAGAGAAATTACCTTTGAATTTAACATTCGATAATTTGAAAGAATTCTGATAGTTACCATCTACTACCATGAAGGTAACATCACGCTTGTACTTAGGAACTGTAGCACAAGTATCAGTTTTGCTGAAACAATTCAAAGGGTTTACAACACCCGCACCAGACACAGTAAATGATCTGTCGTTAGCCACAGACTCCCAACCAGACTTACCATTTACGTACTTGAAACTGTAACTTCCATCAGGAACAAATTTCACCAAAGTGTAAACCGTTCCAACTTGAGTACATTTCGCAGTGTCGTTTCCTGGATTCCAATCACCAGCCATTCCAGCCGCTTTTTGGTAGTTACCCGCAACGCGAACACCATCAGCAGAAACATCTTCGTTTTTCATTTCCACTTGGAAAACTACACGCTGCGTTCCTGTCTTTGGAGCAGCACAGTCACCAGTCACATCATTGAAGCAATAAACGTTCAAAACCTGATCCGTAGTTCCCGTTGTCAATTTACGGTTCGTCGACTCATCAGGCATACCCCAAGCGTCACCATTAATGTACTTGTATTCATAGCTAGTGCTCGCCTTCAACGTCAATTGAATTGAATACACATAACCCGAACCAGTGGCAGTCAATGTGTTACCTGTTGCACCAGGCGTCCAGTTACTACCAATTCCAGCATCGGCCTGCAAGTCACCCGCAATGCGAATTCCTTTTGGACCTACCGCTACGTTCTGCATGTTTACCCTAAAGGTAACCTTCACAGTCTGCGCAATGGCGGCACTTGATAGTGCAACCAAGGCAATGAGAGAGTAAATTTTTTTCATCTTTTTTATGTTAATTTTATATTTCCGCGGTAAAGATAAATAAAAAAGTGTCAAAGTGACAATAACCTTTTTCTAAAAAATTTGCACTTTCTTTGTGTACAGATGTCAAAATCCATTAAAGCCTTATTTTTTACCGCATTACTAACCATTATTTTCCCGAACCTATCGGCCAATAATCGCGTAATTCCACCCCGAAAAAACATATACCATATAGCTCCACCCCATTGGTATGTCGGTTTCCAAAACCCCAACCTAGAAATCATTTTACACGCAGAGAACATACAACAGTTCAAAATTTCTCTCGCCCCCTACCCCGGCGTTTTCATGGATACAGTGAAGCCAAGTGCCAACAACGACGTTTGCTATATCCATTTAAATATCAAACCCAATACAGCCGCTGGGATTCTCACATTTAACATCGAACCCAAAGAAAAACGCAGCAAAGCCCTCAGCAGCTATTCCCTCAACTACGAACTCAAAGCCAAACGCATCAAAGAGCAACAAGCCGTTGGCCTTACCCCGAACGATGTCACCTACCTTATTTTCCCCGATCGGTTTTGCAATGGCGAGAACGACAACGACAATGAGAACATGCAGTACCGCGTAAAAGTGGATCGCGGTGGATTGAAGTCGAGGCATGGCGGCGACCTCGCAGGCGTGAAATCAAAATTGGATTACCTCAAAGACCTGGGCGTTACCGCATTGTGGCTAAACCCCGTTCAGACAAACGACCAACCCGAAGAGAGTTTCCACGGATACGCCATCACAGACAATTACGAAATCGATCCGCGATTTGGCAGCAATAAAGAATACATCGAGCTCTGCAGCGAAATGAAACGCAAAGGACTCAAAATGGTCATGGACATTATCCCCAACCATGTGGGCGATAAACATTGGATGAACCAATACTTCGATACGGGCTGGTTCAACTACAAAGACACTTACGTTCAGACCAATTTCCGCGCACCTACCGTGGCCGATCCTCATGCCGCTTCTTCTGAACGCGCACTAAACGTTGATGGCTGGTTTGTTACTACGATGCCTGATTACAATCAGAAAAACCCACACATCGCAACCTATCTCGATCAGCTATATCTATGGTGGATTGAAGTGGCCAATCTTTCGGGCTATCGCATCGATACCTATCCTTACGCCGACCAAAACTACATGAATCATTTGATGGATGTGCTTCTATCGGAATACCCCTACCTCACCAATTTTGGCGAAACCTGGGTCAACCACACCACCACACAAGCCACCTTCGTCAAGAACAATATCAAAGGATTTGAAAAGAACAAACTCCCCGGCGTAACCGATTTCTCGATGTGCTGGGCCTTTCAAGAAGCGTGTTCTAAGCCATTTGGATGGACGGAAGGCTTAAACCGAGTTTACATCACACAGAGCGAAGATTTCCTATACCAAGACCCATATAAGAATTGTACTTTCTTGGACAACCACGATATTTCTCGTTTCTATTCGATCGCCAATGAGGACATCGATGCTTGGAAGAGAGGTATTACGTTATTATTAACCACCAGAGGCTTGCCCTGTATTTATTATGGTACTGAAATTTTGATGACGGGGAAAACGGAAAAATCCGATGCGTATGTTCGATTCGATTTCCCTGGCGGATGGCCCGGCGATCCCGTGAACAAGTTTACACCCAAAGGACGCACATCGAAAGAGAATGAGGCCTGGAAATGGATGCAGACACTCAACAAAGCGCGCGTAAGCTACCCAGCCTTAGGCATCGGCCAAACCACCCAATATTCAGGTATCAACGGAGTTTATACTTATTTCCGACATACCGAAACCCAACGCATGATGATCGTTTTAAGTCAAGCCGAATCCTCAACCGAAATTGCTATGTCGCGCTTTGCCGAAATGACCCAGGGCTATACCAAGCTCAAGAATATTCAAACGGGGGAAGTGACGCCGATCAAGGAAAAATTGACCTTGGCGCCGAAGGGAAGTTATGTATTTGAGTTGATCAAATAAATCAAACCGACATCAGGGCCTTGAATTGGGCCAAGCGTCCATCGAGTTCTTCACGAGTGATTGATGCCAATTTTGTGGTACCAAACTGCTCCACGCAGAAACTTGCCATGGCACTACCATATACGATCGCCATTTTCATCGCTTCAAAATCAGTACGGCCTACACTAGCCAAATAGCCAACGAAACCACCGGCAAACGTATCGCCTGCACCGGTTGGATCAAATACATCTTCTAGTGGCAAAGCAGGACAGAAGAAAATCTCATCGTTTCCGCCAAATAACAGAGCACCGTGTTCCCCTTTTTTGATGATTAAGGTATTTGGGCCCATGGCACGAATCACGCGAGCGGCCTTTACCAAACTGTATTCACCGCTTAATTGACGCGCTTCTTCGTCGTTAATGGTAAGTACATCCACTTTCTTAAGAACGGACTTTAGATCATCCAAGGCGATATCCATCCAAAAGTTCATTGTATCCAACACAACCAATTTCGGCTTGCGTGTTAAACGATCTAAGGTGGTCATTTGGACTTGTGGACTCAAATTTCCGAGCATCACATAATCCGGTTGTTGCCATGTTTTTGGAATAATAGGGTCAAAATCACCCAAAACATTAAGTTCTGTAACCAGGGTATCACGTGAATTCATGTCCATATGATACTTCCCATGCCAGAAAAACGACTTTTCACCGGCTTTCACTTGCAAGCCTTCGGTATCCACTCCACGACGTTTAAGATCGTCCACAAAGTCGAAATCAAAGTCCTCACCCACCACAGCAACCAACCCCACATTTTCGTGCAAAAGGGTTGTGGCCAATGCGATATACGAGGCGGCTCCGCCTACTATTTTACCAGTACTACCAAAGGGAGTGTCGATTGCGTCGAACGCTACAGATCCAATAACAAGAAGGCTCATAAAGATATTTTAAAAAATTTCCACAAAGGTATTGAAATGAAAGTGGTTTCGTACTATTTTTGCATTCCGATTGAGACAAGGCCAGGCATGAGAATGACAACCTTGTTACAATATAAACTCCTTGATAGCTCAGCTGGTTAGAGCAATTGACTGTTAATCAATAGGTCGCTGGTTCGAGTCCAGCTCAGGGAGCAATAATGATAAAAAGGTTATACTTTTATAGTGTAACCTTTTTTTGTTCGAATGCTCTTACCTGTAATAAAATACTTTTCTCACTTGCCAAGGAGACTTTTTCTTCTAGATAGTCTCGGTGCAGCCTTGACATCTTTTTTCTT
>CAMBTR010000046.1 GCA_945870885.1 Chryseobacterium gleum
ATGTAACAAGAGGCCTGACAAGCAGCAATACTATCGCGTGAATACAACAATTCCGCCTCCAAATACTTGGCCTCAGCCGCAAAACGATTGTTCTCCTTGCTGTAAATGGCTTTAAGATCCGCCATCGCATTTTCGGTCTTTCCTGCTTTGATATCGGCCTTAACCAAAATCAACTTCGCCTCAGTGCGCAACTCTACTGGTGTGCCTTCATCTGCCAATACCTTCGCAGAAATTGTTTCTAAGCCCGCTGTATTTCCATTCTTCGCGTAGCAATACATCATTGTCTTCCAGCAATTTTGCTTGGTCTGACGTGATTGTGTGATAGGCTCCAACACCTCTACGTAAACCAAAACCTGATCGCAAGTTGGATTTTCACCACTCAACTTCAACACAGCCAGGGCTGCATCTTCCTTCAATTCTCCGCTATTGGCCAAAGCAACCACCGAATAATGTTTGATGGCTTCTGCTGAATTCTTCAACTCTTCGTTGGTTTGGGCCAAGTAATAATGGGCCGACAAATAGAAAGAGCCCTTGGGATAGTCAGACAAATAAGCATCAAAACCTTTCTTAGCCACAGCAAACTCGCCTTTCTCGTAAGCATTGTAACCTGTTTCATACATCAAACTGTCTTGGTCGTTGTCCGATATTCCACCGCGATCCTTCTTCCATCGCACATACGACTTTGCATCGCCCTGCTCAGAATAGATCTTACGAACCATATCGTTGGCCGCTTGCGCTTCTGGTGTGCCCGGATAGTTGTCGTATAGCTTACTGTAAACCTCCACCGCATTGCTCAACTTATTGTTGTTATAATAGATCCTACCCAACGTAGAATACGCGCGATTGGCTTTGGGGTTATTTGGAAATTTCTGAAGGATATCGCTGTAGTACTGTTCCGCTTCATTACTTCTGCCCATCACCATGTATTCCTCAGCACACTCAAAATAGGCATCCACAATAAAACGCGAATTCGGAAAATCCGTAATCAACCGCTTCATGGTGGTCACCTTCTCCTCGCTTTTTGTCAGCAAGCCATAAATCAACCCACTTTGATACAAAGCATAATCCGCATCCGTCCCCTTTTTACCAGTTACATAAGCATAAGCCTTCACCGACTCGGTCAATTGTTTTGTCATGAAGTTACAATCACCCAAACGCAAATACCCATCGTGAACCATTCGCTCATCGTAACGACCTTGAGCCGCTTGGGTGGTAAAACGACTAAAATTGCTAGCCGCTTCATCGTATTTCTTCTGCTGAAACTTCATGTAACCCAAACCGTAATAGGCGTAAGGATACATTTCCGTTGAACTAGCAGATGGCATATCCATGAATTCTTGATAGGCTTTTGTTGCTGCTTCCTCTTCGCCCATGAGCATCAAAGTTTCGGCTTTCCAAAATTTCGACTGCGCGTTCAGGTCCATATTGGTTCGCTTTGATGCGCATTTATCGAACAGTTCTACCGCCCCTTTTAAATTGCGAGCCTTATACAACTCCATCCCACGAGCCAGGGTTACTTTTTGATACACTTCTTCGGTTTGCGCATCCAACTCCCCCAAACCATCCAACAACGAAACCGCTTCGCGATAACTATCCGTATTGATCAACAACCTAGCCTTGAGCTTAGTGGCTTCCTTTGCATTTGGGTTGTTTGGGAACAATTTCACATATTTATCCAACAGTCCGATGCTGCCGTTGTCGCCCAACTGAATGGCCAATTTCGCCTGATTAAAGAGTGCCATTTCTGCAATGGATGGATCAAATCCGGTCCGAAAAGCTTCCGCATAAGCATTCATCGCCTCGCGGTTGTTCTTTTGCTTCATCAGCGCATTTCCGAGTTGGAAACTGGCAATCTGCGACAAACTATCGCCCTCGGCGGCCACACTACTCAACCATTTCAAGCTACCGGCATAATCTCCGGTGCGATAAAACGAGTATCCAATTTCATAACGCTCTTCCACCTTTAAAGTATCTGGCGAAAGTTCCGCCAAACGATAGGCTTCTGCGGCTTTATCAAAAGAGTTCTTCCTGAAATAACACTTCCCTTTCAACCATAAAACCTGGTTCTGAGGTACTTTTTTACCCACCTTATCCAACTCGGCGATGGCAAAGTCGTAATTGCTCATTTGATAATGCACCTGAGCCAAGTAAAATCTCACATTATCGTACCCTTTGTCCTTGATTCGCTCAAATGCAGCGATGGCTTGTGGATAATCCCCCATCATCAAACAGGCATATCCGTAGTAGTAACTGCCCAAATCGCGATACTCTCCGGGGGCATCCGCTACCGACTTCAACACCTCAACCGCGTCCTTATATTTCTTGGCATTTACCAAGCAAAAACCTTTTCGATAGTTCAATCTTGAACGAAGTTCTTTGTCGATCGATTTCTCATCCACATTCTTATAATACCTCAACGCATTTGAATATCGGGGCTTCAAATAGTAGTAATCCCCCAAAGCCAAATTGGCTTCATTTGTCTTCAACGAACCGGGGTTTTGATCCAGAAACTGCTGCAAAGACGCCACTCCATCGGTATGTTGGGCTTTTAATTTAGAGATGGCATAATAATATTCAGCCTCGGAACGCTGAGGACTATTGCCCGCTACATTCAGGTAATTCCTGAACTGTGCCACAGCCGCATTAAAGCGTCCTTCACGGTACAATTCCATTCCGCGATCGTAATGGGTTTCGGGGAATTGATTTTGCTTGCCTTCCTGTCCAAACAATGGACTAAGAACAGTCATTAACAAGACATAAATTGCCAATCTCATGAAATCAAAGTTATGGGATCAAAATCCTCTTAATAGGCCACCTTATTCACTTTCAGACCCACTGACGATTAGATTGTACAGTACAAAAAAAAGGGAGCCCTTGGACTCCCTTTTTAACATAAAACTCTTATAAAATTAAGCCTTCAACACTTGCTCTACCAAAGCCGCAGCTTCAGACAAAGTAATTGCGCTGAACACCTTTAAACCACTCTCATCAATGATGCGTTTTGCTTCAACCGCATTGGTACCTTGCAAACGAACAATGATTGGGATTTGAACATCTCCAATTTTGCGATACGCCTCAACAACTCCGTTGGCAACACGGTCACAACGAACGATACCACCGAAAATATTGATTAAAATCGCTTTTACGTTTGGGTCAGACATAATGATTCTGAATCCAGATTCAACCGTCTCCGCATTTGCAGTACCACCTACATCCAAGAAATTCGCTGGCTCACCACCGCTTAACTTGATGATATCCATGGTAGCCATCGCCAAACCCGCTCCGTTTACCATACAACCTACGTTACCATCCAATTTCACGTAGTTCAAATTGTATTTACCCGCTTCAACTTCGGTTGGATCTTCTTCGGACAAATCGCGCAATTCCAAATAGTCTTTATGGCGATACAAAGCGTTATCGTCCAAATCAACTTTGGCATCTACCGCAATGATACGATCATCAGAAGTCTTCAACACGGGGTTGATTTCGAACATCGCACTATCTGTTTCATCATATGCCTTATACAAAGCAGTAACGAACGTTACCATTTCTTTGAAAGCCTTACCTTCCAAACCCAAGTTAAACGCAATTTTACGTGCTTGGAAAGACTGTAAACCCACCGCTGGATTGATCCATTCTCTGTGAATTTTCTCTGGATGTTGCTCTGCCACCTCTTCGATGTCCATTCCACCTTCTGTGGTGTAAATGATCACATTTTGTTTGGTAGCACGATCCAACAACACACTCATATAATATTCCTCTGGCTCATTCGCACCAGGATAAAACACATCCTGAGCCACCAATACCTTACTAACCAATTTACCTGCAGTACCTGTTTGAATGGTAACCAAAGTACCTCCCAACATGTTGGCAGCAATTTCTCCGGCCTGACCCGCATTTTTTGCCACCTGTACCCCGCGCTGTTCGCTGCCTTGGATTTTACCCTTCCCTCTTCCGCCGGCATGTATTTGGGCTTTCACCACACACCAATCAGACTGAAACTGTTCTTTAACTTTTTGGGCGGCTTCCGATGCTTGTTCGGCTGTTTCCGCTACGAATCCTTCTTGAACGGCAACACCGTACTTTTTAAGAATTTCTTTGGCTTGATACTCGTGGATATTCATGTTGTTGCGAGAATGCTAGATTATTGCGGTGCGAAAATAACTAACTTTGACCCAATTTAAGGCACTTTCATGCAATTTTAACATGGTTTTCTGTAACAATTTACACAAGCACTACGGCCCACTACATGTGGTTAAAGGCGTTACGCTTTCCATTGAAGCAGGTGAAATCCTTTCCATCATCGGGGAAAGTGGCGCAGGCAAAAGCACTTTATTGCAAATCCTAGGCACGCTCGACAAGGCCGATGAGGGAGAAGTAAGCATAGACGGAGTAAACCTTTCAACGCTAAAAGGAAAACAACTCGCCCATTTCAGAAACACTTCGCTCGGATTTGTATTTCAATTTCACCAACTTTTGCCAGAATTTACTGCCCTAGAAAATGCAATTATGCCAGGCTTAATCGCAGGAATCTCCATGGGCGCTGCTGAAAAACGAGGCAAAGAACTCCTCGACTATTTTGGACTTTCTCATCGCATAGACCATAAACCCGGTCAACTATCGGGCGGAGAACAACAACGCGTGGCTATTGCTAGAGCCCAATTCAATCAGCCCAAAGTAATTCTGGCCGATGAGCCAACAGGGAATCTCGACACTCAAAACGCCGCCCTAATCCATGATTATTTTCAAAAAATGCGCGACGATTTCAACCAAACCCTCGTTATTGTCACCCACAACATGGCCCTAGCCAACATCGCCAACCGAACCCTTCAAATGAAAGACGGTCAGTTGGATGTTATAGAAGATTGAGCGATTGATAAAAAAGTTGCATTTTTTGCAACAGTTTTTTTCTACCTTTACGGAAAATCGCAAAAACATGGAGGCCATCCAATCAAATTTCATTGAACTTCTAAAGCGCTCAACCGCCACCCACATAAGCCTAGCGGAGGAATTGAGCGAACTACTGAAGATTTCACTCGATTCTGTATACAGAAGATTGAGATGCGAAACCGATATCACTTTGTCGGAAACATTCGCCATTTGCAAGCATTTTAATATCCCTTTGGAGGCCCTAGCGGAAATCAACTCTAATATGGTCGCATTTAGAATCAACAAACTTTCCAATAGCGCCGAAAGTTTTAGTCAATATTTAAAAGTGCTCCATGGCGATCTAAATTGGATGATGAAATACCCCAATCATCATCTAATCTATGCCGCAGAAGACCTGCCCGTATTCTACCATTTCTTCTTCCCCAATCTCGCACTTTTCAAAATGGTGTATTGGAATAAAAGTATCCTCAACGCCGAATCATTGCAAGGCAAAACGATAGAAGAAATTCAGTTGCCTCCCACTTGGCTAGAAGAAGTCCCTAAAGTGAGAGAGGTTTTCTTGAAAATACCGACAACAGAAATCTGGAACGACGATACGCTTAAAAGCAGCATTCAACAAATCAAATTCTATTGGGAAGCCGGATTTTTTCAAAAGAAAGAAACCATTCTCGCCATCCTAGAAGATCTAGACGGAATCCTTGCGATGGCAACAAAACAAGCTGCCATGGGTAAAAAATACAACCCTATCAAAGACCAATACTACGATGTTGAATATTCTATGTATGGTTGTGAATTGATGATTGGAAACAATGCGGTTTTCCTTACGTCCGATACGCATCAAGCCAGTTATATCAGCTACAATTCATTCAATTTCATGCGTAGCAACAACAGATATTTCAATGAATCAAATGAAGGTTGGCTAAGAAATATGATTTCAAAAAGTACACATTTGAGTTTGGTGGCTGAAAAATCAAGAAATCAATTTTTTAGAGCGATTTATGCCAGTATCGATAAACTACGTCAGCAAGTCCTAAACGATTGACCCGCTCAAAGTGAATGGTTGAATCAGCCGAATCCATATTATCAAAATACTGGGGATATAATAAATTCCGCCCGGGGCAAAAGGATATTGTAGATCAAATCCACGACGGCAACGATGTCCTTGCGTTGCTCCCAACCGGTGGAGGAAAGAGCATTTGTTTTCAGGTACCTGCATTGCTAAAACCCGGGCTAACACTGGTCATTTCTCCCCTCATCGCCTTGATGAAAGACCAAGTTGAAAACCTCACTAACAAAGGAATTCCTGCCGTAGCCTTACATTCTGGACTCAGCAGAGACGAAACCAATCAAATCCTAAACAACGCACTCAACGGCGCATACAAGCTCCTTTATCTCTCGCCAGAACGCTTTACAACCCAGAATTTCAAGGGCTATTTGCCTAACTTAAACATCTCCCTGTTGGTAATCGATGAAGCGCATTGCATCAGCATGTGGGGTCACGATTTCAGACCCTCCTACCAAAGAATTGCGGAGATCAAAACCCTGTTACCTTCGATTCAAATTGCCGCCTTTACCGCTAGTGCGCCGCAGTGGATTCAAGATGATATTCTGCAGGGCCTACAAATGCGATCCCCCTTCGTTTTTATGGGCGATTTTAGGCGTAATAATCTAACTTTCTACTCTTTCAACACAACCGCCAAACAGCAAGTCATACTGCGATTGATTTCCAAGTCGCAAGGAAGTGCTTTGATTTTTGGAAATACCCGCAACGCCGTGGAAGACATCGCGCAGTGGCTGCATAATGAAGGCATTTCCACCACCTTTTATCACGCGGGTTTGGCGCACAATGAGCGTAGCAAACGACAGCAAGAATGGATTCAGAATAAGATCCGCGTGATGGTATGCACAAACGCTTTTGGGATGGGGGTCGACAAGCCCGATGTGAGATTGGTAGTCCATTTGGTGCCGCCTAAGAACCCAGAAGATTACTATCAAGAGGCTGGCAGGGCAGGCAGAGATGGCCAATCCAGCTATTGCATCCTTCTACATAGCACCCAAGATTGGGGAAATATCCAAAAGGGTTTAACGCAACAGCATCCTCCCGAGCCGGTTTTAAGAGCCGCCTACCACAACATATTAAATGGATTACAAATCAGCGATGGCGAAGGGGCTTTACAACCTTTCCCCGTCGATTTATTTGGGATTGCCCAGCAAAAACAGCTACCACCGAGAGACCTTTATTTTGCAGCGAAGGCCCTGGAAGTGGCTGGACAGTGGCATTTTATTGAAGGAAATTGGCAGCCGGCAAAGATCCAGATGATTGGCAGTTACGATGAAGTCTATGACTTTAAGGAAAATAGCAAGGCGATGTCGCCCCTCCTGGACATCTTACTTCGCGGTCAAGGCGGGGTATTCGACCATCCAGTGGTGATTCATGAGGAATGGCTGGCACAGCGGCTGCGGAGCGAAGCGGAGCAGCTCAAAAAGGACCTGCTTTTCCTCGAAAAAAGAGGCGTTCTGCGATACTTTCCCGCCACCGATCTGCCCACAATCATTTTGCCCGAAGGTAGAAGCCTCTATCCAAGTATCAACGTTGATGGGCTAATGAAACTCTACCAGAGGCGAGTAGAAGCGCTACAAAAATTTTACGATTACGCCCATAGCAATAATTGTAGAGCCGCCTTTTGGACCCAATATTTTGGGGGTAAGAGCGAGGACTGTGGCAAATGCGACAACTGTCGTAAAAAAGCAGAATCAGACCCAATGCGGCTGGCCCGCAGGTGGTGGAACACCACCCTGCAGGGCCAGCCGCAAAATACCAGCCTCGTAATGACAAAAATCCCGTTGGCCAAAAGAGAAATTCTTACCCAAGGATTGCGGACATTAATGGACGAAGGTTGTATCATTGAAAATAATCAAGGGAAATTGCAATGGGTAAGCGAATAATTTTTACTGTCACCAATGATTTACGTTACGATCAGCGAATGCAACGCATTTGCACTACACTGTCGGCCGCGGGCTACGAAGTAGCCTTGGTCGGCCGACATCTACCCTCCTCCATACCACTCCAGCACCAGCCCTACCAACAAATTCGCCTCAAACACCTCCTTTTCACCGCCGGAAAATTATTCTACATCGAATACAACCTGCGATTACTGTTTTTTTTATTGTTTCAGCGATTTGATGCCATTTGTAGCATCGACCTCGACACCTCAATCCCTGGCATAATAGCAGCCAAAATCAAAAATAAACCGCACATTTTTGACGCCCATGAACTCTTCACCCATACCCCTGAAGTGGAACGAAGAAAATCCATCCAAAAAATCTGGGAAGCCGTTCAAAAATTTACATTTAAGCACACGAACGCCGCTTTCACGGTTGGCCCAGCCATCGCTCAATATTTTGAAGAAAGATACAAGAAACCCGTTGCTGTAGTGAGAAATATGCCCATTAAAAGTGGAGCAACCAATCCTAAAACCACAAACCAAGCTCGCACCGAGATCAATCAATTAAATAGCGACAACATTAATCCATCATCGCCCGCTTGGCAATCGAAAATCGATGCACTACAAGGACAACGCTTTATACTATATCAAGGAGCACTTAACGAAGCCCGTGGACTAGAAGCACTCATTCAGGCCATGTCGGAAATACCGGCAATCCTCGTACTTGCTGGCGAAGGTGATCTTTCTCAAACTCTCAGAAATCTCACCCAATCACTGAACCTCGAACACAAAGTAATATTCTTAGGCATGGTGCCACCCAATGAACTGCCACAACTCACAAAACAAGCATACATCGGCTACAATGTGAGTCAAAACGTGGGACTCAGTTATTATTTATCGCTGAACAACAAATTCTTCGACTATACCAAAGCCCTTTTACCATCCTTAATTAACCCATTCCCAGAATACCTCGATTTGATGAAGGAATTTAAGGTAGGCCTGGCCACCGAACCCAACGTAGAGGACATCGTAAATCAAGCAAATCAGTTATTTACGAACCAATTACTGTACGATGAAATCAAATCAAACTGTAAATTGGCTAGCGAAAAATGGACCTGGGAGAATGAAACTCCTACCCTCATCAACATTTTTCAGCAAACTTATCAGCACAACTTTCATTAAAAATAAAGACCTTTACAAACGCTTAAACCCTTTGCAATGTCGGCCCCGCGCATTCATATCATCGCATTTGACCTTCCTTTTCCTCCGGATTACGGGGGAGCCACCGACATCTTTCACAAAATCAGAAGTTTACATGACTTGGGCGTTGAAATTACCTTGCATGTTTTTTTGTACAAAGGCAAAATGCCGGCCCCAGCGCTTGAAGCATTAACACACAAAACTTTTTACTATTACCGCAGAACATGGGTCAACCCGTTTTGGGGAACCACCCCTTTTGTTGTCAATACGAGAAATAGCAAAACCTTGCTAGCAAACCTATTAAAAGACAACGACCCCATTCTATTCGAAGGCCTTCATACCACGGCATATCTACAACACCCTGAAATCCAGAAGCGGATTACGGTTGTTCGGGCGCACAATGTTGAGCACAATTATTATCGGGCGCTCGGCTTCGCCGAGCGCCGCTGGATCAAACAAAAATTTTTCTTTCTCGAAGCGCAACGCCTGCAACAATTCGAGCCCATCCTCAATAAAGCCACCGCCATCGCCGGAATATCCCCGATGGAAACCGCCTACCTCCAATCCACCTACGGACATACCCATTATATCCCTGCCTTCCACTCCAATTCCGATGTCGCTTCACTCACCGGAAAAGGAGACTATGTGCTCTATCATGGGAACCTCTCCATCCCCGAGAACGACAATGCCGCTATTTACCTGGCATCAAAAGTATTTCCGCTACTGTCGCAGTCGTGTATAATCGCCGGTAGCAACCCCTCACAAATGTTGCAAAAAGCCGTTACCAAATACGCCCATATCCAAATTAAAGCCAACCTCACGGCCGATGAAATTTTTGCCCTGGTAAGAAACGCCCATGTCAATGCGCTAGTCACCTTCCAATCCACCGGCATTAAACTCAAACTGCTGAATGCGCTTTACCGGGGCCGACATATTGTTGCCAATACCCCAATGGTCGAAGAAACAGGCCTTGAAAACCTGTGTCAAGTCTCCGATGAACCCAAACTAATGGCCGATCAAATCAAAAATTGCTTCCTGACACCCTTTACCGAAAAAGACATTGAACACCGCACCAAAACTCTCGGTGCCACCTTCAATAATAAAATCAACGCTGGCAAACTCCTGCAATTGCTGCATCCCTGAATCTCAACACATCGCTTGTAAACCAGTGCAAATAAGGCAAGTGCAACCCGCGCCCAAGCATCAAATCTTATAAATATAACCGAGTCCGAACACCCAGCTGTTCTGCCACGCACTCAAACCAGGCGGCACCAAATCTTTATCATAAATCGAAATCAACGTGTAATTCACATTGATATACTTCGTCAACTTCGCCACCAATGCAAAATCAATCCGAGAATCTAAATTCGCGGTCTCCGCCAAATAAGGCGCAAACCCCAAATAATTCAATTTTATCCCCAACCGCTTCTGCTCGCCAAACTCCCGCTGAATCCCCATCTGGATCTGAACACCCATCTGATTGTTCAAAAACTTCCCCTTCTCCACACGCGCAATAATTGGCTCGTTCCGGATATCGTAAAGCGACTGATTGATGACATACGTCTGTTTTAAGGTGATGTAACCCATACGGATAAAAAAGGTAGGCAGTGGCTTGTACTCCATCCCCAAGGCGAACTGCGTCTGACCCTGACTTAAAAAGCTCGAATTGACTGTCCCAACCTCTCTGCCAATGGTGTTTCTGGAATATTTGTAACCCGGAAGTAACTGCGTTTGGAAGTTTAAACCGCCAAAGATCGACATACCCGGTTCGGCCGTAATTGTATGACCCAGTTTGCAATCCAAAAAGACGTTGTCGAGGTTTTTCTTTAATATTCGATATCTGATGTTGTAGTTATCCAACTGTCTTGTCGATACGCCGCCCAAATTGACCCGAAACACGTTATCAAAACTGGTATTCGGACGTTTCACTTGCGCAAAAGCATTCACAAAACCGTTTCCATTGATGTTGCTAGAACCTCCGCTCGACCAATTGGGCGATGACCCCGCGAACGACAACGTGAGTCCAAAATCGGCCCCGTATGTTATGATCCGCCTTTCGTTACTGTCGCGATGATATTGGAACTTCACCGGATCCACATCCGACCTTCCCAACAACACCAACAAACACGTCAACAACATCTTAAGTACAAATATCTATAATCTTAGCTATCCTTTGGCTTTTCTGCTGGCTCTTCCTCTTTCACGATGATTTCTTTTGCCCGATTCATTGCCTTAACAACCAAAAACAAAACAAAAGCCACAATCAGAAAATGTAAAATATTGGCAATCAATTTCCCGTAATTAAAAGGCCCAAAACACAGATCGTCCAACTTAGCCCAACCGCCAACCAAAGCAATCAATGGCATGATGAGATCATTTACGATGCTATTCACGATGTTCTGAAAAGCCGAACCAATGATTACAGCGACAGCCAAATCCATCACGTTACCGCGATTGACAAACTCTTTAAATTCTTTGATAATCCGCATAATGAACAGGCAATTTAATGCCTATCGATTAAGCTTCCAAGCCCATTTTAGACGATGAACGTTTGCGTTCGTTTTCGTCCAAAAACACTTTGCGCAGACGGATGTTATCAGGTGTAACTTCTACGTACTCGTCCTCCTGAATATATTCCATCGCTTCTTCCAATGAAAATTCACGTGGTGGAGCCAAAACAGTATTGTCGTCCTTACCCGCTGCACGGAAATTCGTCATTTGCTTGGCCGTACACAAGTTCACAACCAAATCGCCTGGCTTAATGTGCTCACCCATCAATTGACCGGCATACACTTCAGCACCTGGATGAATAAAGAAAGTACCGCGGTCTTTCAACTTATCCATACTGTATGGAGTTGCAGCGCCTTTTTCCTTACTAATCAATACACCATTGATACGCATTGGCATAGCACCTTTCCAAGGTTCGAAATCTTTCAAACGGTGAGCCATAATCGCTTCACCCTGAGTGGCTGTCAACAGGTTGTTTCTCAAACCAATCAAACCGCGTGAAGGAATTTCAAACTCCAAACGAACCATATCGCCCTTAGGCATCATGCTAATCATTTCGCCTTTGCGCTGACTTGCATATTCAATCACTTTTCCGCTGTGCATTTCAGGCACGTCCACGGTTAAAATTTCAATTGGCTCATGGATTTTGCCGTTGATTTCTTTCAAAACCACGCGGGGCTGACCCAATTGCAATTCATATCCTTCGCGGCGCATGGTTTCAACCAAAACACCCAAGTGAAGAATACCGCGACCAAATACCAACCACTGATCGGCAGAATTGGTTTCGTCTACGCGCAACGCCAAATTCTTCTCCATCTCCTTCATCAAACGCTCACGAATTTTCTGACTCGTAACAAATTTGCCTTCTTTGCCAAAAAATGGACTGTTATTGATTGTGAACAACATACTCATGGTAGGTTCATCAATCTTCATCAAAGGCATCGCCTCCGGATTTTCAAAATCTGTAATGGTATCACCAATTTCAAAATTCTCGATTCCTGTAATTGCGCATATGTCTCCACATTTCACACTATCCACTTTACGCTTGCCCAAACCATCAAATACAAACAGTTCTTTGATGCGGGTTTTTTCGATTTTACCATCGCGCTTCACCAAACTCACTGGCATATTGGTTGTTATGTCACCTCTGTGTAGGCGACCAATTGCGATACGACCCGTGTAATTGCTATAATCCAAGCTGGTAATCTGCAACTGAGGAGTACCCTCTCTAACTACTGGCGCTGGGATGATTTCCAAGATGGTATCCATCAAGAACGTCAAATCTTCTGTAGGCGTTTTGTAATCCGGACCAAACCAACCATGCTTTCCTGAACCAAAAACAGTGGTGAAATCCAACTGCTCTTCGTTTGCATCTAAGTTGAAAAACAAATCGAAAATATCGTCATGAGTCTTATCAGGATCGCAGTTCGGCTTATCTACTTTGTTGATAACCACAATTGCTTTCTTACCCAAAGCCAAAGCCTTCTGTAATACAAAACGTGTCTGTGGCATTGGACCTTCAAAAGCATCCACCAACAACAAAACACCGTCGGCCATGTTCAATACACGCTCAACTTCACCACCAAAATCCGAGTGACCTGGAGTATCGATGATATTGATTTTTGTATCCTTCCATTGAACACTTACGTTTTTCGCCAAAATGGTGATACCACGCTCGCGCTCTAAGTCGTTGCTATCCAATATTAACTCCCCAACCTCTTGATTGTCTCTAAACAATCTAGCTTGGTGTAACATTTTATCAACCAAGGTAGTTTTACCGTGGTCAACGTGAGCAATAATGGCGATGTTTCTAATTGGTGTAGACATTTATCCGTTAAAAAGTCCGCGAATTTCGGCATAATAATCCACAACTCCCTACAAACGTGGATTTTGTTTTTGTGAATTCTCCTTTACCCTACCTTTGCAGCCTTATTTATGGCCTTCGAATCCGAAATCGCAAAACGCAAAACCTTCGCTATCATCGCTCACCCAGATGCTGGTAAAACCACCCTCACCGAGAAATTCCTTCTCTTTGGTGGGCAAATCCAAACTGCTGGTGCCGTAAAAAGCAACAAAATCACTAAAGCTACCACCTCCGATTTCATGGAAATCGAAAAACAAAGAGGTATCTCCGTGGCCACGTCGGTAATGTCGTTCCATTACAAAAACAAATGGGTCAACATCCTAGATACACCCGGTCACAAAGATTTCGCAGAAGACACCTATCGAACATTAACCGCCGTAGATAGCGTAATCCTAGTCGTGGATTGCGTAAAAGGCGTCGAGGAACAAACCGAAAAACTCATGGAAGTCTGCCGCATGCGCAATACCCCCGTGATCGTTTTTGTCAACAAAATGGACCGCGATGGCAAAGACCCATTCGACCTCCTCGAAGAACTAGAAGGCAAACTCAACATCGGCGTGCACCCCATGAGCTGGCCCATCAACGGCGGAAAAGACTTCAAAGGCGTCTACCTGCTCCACAACCAATCGCTAAATCTGTTCGAAAGTAGCAAAACAAAAAAGGCCGATGATGTCGTTAAGATCAATGGCCTCGCCGATACCCAACTCGACAAAATCCTCAATCCCAAAGATGCGAGCAAGCTTCGCGACGATGCCGAACTTATAGAAGGCGTATACGGAGACCTCCCCAGCGAAGATTA
>CAMBTR010000047.1 GCA_945870885.1 Chryseobacterium gleum
GTTTGAACGGGAGGAATCATCACCACCAAATCGTATGAATCAATGAATGTCTTTCGCTCGGTTTGAGTCAATTGCCACTCTCCATTCCCAATCCATTCTCCGTAGCTAATTCCCGTACCCAACATAATCCCATTGCCCAAATCCCTCAAAATCAGGCCTTGATAATTGGCATGGTACATGGTTCCCAAAACACTTAACGCATTTTTATTGTCGAAATCAACAATGACTTTACTGCCCGTAGTCGCCCCAATTTCACCATACCACTTAGAGCGATATCGTGCAGGGTCCCAAGCCTTTTCGTATTCTCCCTCAGGAATTTCGATGAACTCTTCTTTCATCTTACTCATCCCGATCGAAACAGGATAAATGCCACGTGGATCGCAGTACATCAATTGATTCTCCGCATTATGAATCATGTCGACCAAGTTCGCCGCAGCGACTTCATCAACGACATAAACTGCAGCGTTTATTAATGACTGTTCAGCCTTCAGGAAATTCCCTTCCAACGAGTTGGTTGTATGGATTTCATTATTGGGCACAAGAATTTGAGCATTAACAGGATTAGACGCTTTACGTGATCTAGCGCTGGTGTTATTCGATGAAATATTTTCACGAGAAATTCCTGCGCCTTGAATCGACTCAGACTTTTCGTTTTGATTCTTAGCAAATGCCTTTTTATTGGGCTTAACGACCAGTTGTTTCATTGAAACTTGCGGCGATTTTACCGCGGAACTAGAATCAGAAAGGAACATGTAACCTAAGCCAGCCGACAAAAACAATCCTGCAACAACGGCAACCGATGGCAACCAGAAGATAACGCGGCGTTTCTTTTTCTCACGCTTCTTCATTACCGCCTCAAAAGTGACACGATCGTTGAAAGGCGATTCGAGATCTTGGAATTTATCTCTTAAAGTTTGGTTGAAACGATTTTCTTCCATCACGATTAGGCTTGCGCCCCTCCTTCCGATTTATCTATTTGAATTTGTAATGCCTTACGAGCTTTCGCAAACTGCGAACGACTTGTCCCCTCATCAATCCCCAACATCTCACTAATATCTTTGTGGTTGTACCCCTCAATTGCATATAAATTAAATACGGTTCGATACCCTACCGGCAAAGCCTCAACCATTTTCATGATATGCTGAACCTGTAAATTATCAAATGCATCATCCTTAAAACCAATTCGATATTCATCGTCGGAGATCGACGTCCAAATGTGCTTCCGTGCCCTGATTTTATTAATACATAAATTTACCGAAACCCTACGCATCCAAGTCTCCAATGAACTTTGGAACCGGAAATTCTTTAGGTTGTCGTATATTTTTACGTAGGCTTCCATGAGGGCGTCTTCAGCTTCTTCTTGGCTATTACAATATCGCAAACACAACGACATGAGTTTTTTTGAGTATCGATCCCAAAGTTCGCGCTGGCAAATACGATCCTCGCGAATACATCCTTCTACCAGTTCTTTCTCCGTCATTCGATATCCATAAACACATTGTCAATTGCTTGATGCCCCCTTTAGACATATAAAAAATCTATTTCGTGGCTTGGCAATTACATTTTTTTATTGATGCGCAATATCGCAAAGTAAACCGTTGTTTTCCA
The DNA here is from genome assembly GCA_945870885.1 of Chryseobacterium gleum. Classification (GTDB taxonomy): domain Bacteria; phylum Bacteroidota; class Bacteroidia; order NS11-12g; family UBA955; genus UBA955. The sequence continues at coordinate 1,609 of CAMBTR010000047.1, forward strand.
CAACCCTCGGGAGAAATTAATAAAATACAATGGTTGGGATTTCGTTGATTTGTAAGATGGTAAGGAATTGGTTGATGGCATTGCTTTGTTTCGTTGGATTTAATCCATTTGAAATACATGCTCAATCAAAAATAGATTTCCGAAATGGATTTTACCATAGCCAAGAAGGACTTGCTTTTGCTGAGAAATTAACCGCTTCCCTTTCATTTAAACAACAATTGGCTCAAACCCTCATGGTACCAGCCTGGTCGAGAGAGGCGCTCATCGATGAACCCCTTGATTCGGCAAAGTTTCAAAAATCGTTATTGTATCAAATAAGAGAATTGGGCGTTGGAGGCATTATTTTCTTCCAAGGCAGCCCCCTTAACGAAATCTATCAAACCAATTACTACCAGCAAGAATCTGCCATACCCCTATTGATCGGCATCGATGGTGAATGGGGTCCGGCAATGCGGTTGACAGGAATGGAGAAGTTTCCTTTTCAACTCACGCTGGGTGCGACGCGAAACCGACAGCTAGCGTATCAAATGGGATTGTCGATGGCTACGCAGTGCAAACGATTGGGCATTCACATCAATTTTACCCCTTCCGTGGATGTCAATACCGAACTCAATAACCCCATCATCGGATTTAGAAGCTTTGGGTCAAACGCCGAAGAAGTTTCTACTATTGCTAGCGGATTAACAGAAGGACTTCAAACCGGTGGTGTACTTGCATCGGCAAAACACTTTCCCGGACACGGCGATACCAAAACAGATTCTCATTTGGATTTACCCGTTGTATTAAAGAGTAAATCAGACATTGAGCAAATCGATCTTCCTCCTTTTACCAAACAAATTAGACAAGGTGTAGCCTCTGTGATGGTCGCCCACCTTCGGATTCCGAGCATCGATACATCGAAATTACCCTGCTCCATTTCGCCGTATTTTGTCAAAAAATGGCTTCGACAAGACCTAGGCTTTCAAGGTTTGATTATCACCGATGCCTTAAACATGAAGGGCGTTGCCAAAATGGCAAGCGCTGCGGATGTCGCTTTGTTGGCACTCAAAGCCGGTAACGACATCATTTTGTTCCCAGAAGATGTAAATGGATTTTTAGACTCCGCGGTTAAGGCGAAAACCAAAGGTGAGATTGACAGTGCGGAGATCGCCTCGCGCGTAATCCGTTTACTTGCAACCAAATACGATTTAGGTCTTTTCGATAATCGTTTTGTAAACCCAAACAACCTGCTAAGCGAATTAGAACAAATCAAATCGAAATTCAACAATTTGTATGGCCAAGAAGTGGCAGATGAATCGATGATTTATTGTCGGCATTCAAACATTGATTGCGACGTGAAACACAGTACCTTCAAGCCTACATTTTTGCAATGCGGCTCACCGAACGACACCCTGCAACTGATTGTGATTGGCGATAGCATTCCTTTTCGACTTCCAATTCAATTGCAGCAATTCCGATTGGGTAGCTTTCAAACAACTTTGTTGCCTTGGAACTCAGATAGCACTCGCATCGATTCAACATTGGCAAAGCTGGCAAATACTCAGAGATTATTCGTAGGACTGGACTGGCCCACTTGGAAATTGAAGTCGCGCGCGATTCCTCAACCTTGGATTCACATCTTGGCGAAAGGACAAAGCGATTTCTATATTCATTTTGGACATCAATATGCCTTACAACCCTTGTTAAACCTGCACAACAACTGCAATATCGTTATTGCGCATGAATACAATCAGTACACCGTAAACAGTGCTTTGCGAATGGTCTTTGGGAAATCGCATCATTATGGTGCAAACAACATTGGGCTGGCTCATTTGCAGGAAAACTGGAGCGGCGGTCAAAATTCAACGGTAGACGATATCGACTATGTGCATGGCGATATTCACGGTTACGATCCTGATTTACATGCCGTTTTGGATTCGATGATGCGCGAAGGCTTGGCGAAGGAACTGTTTCCATCGGCTCAATTGGTGGTTCTAAAGGACGGCCAAATTGCGGCCAATATTAATGTCGGCTCTGTTAAGGATTTGAACGGGAACGACATCCCAACGACCCAGGATCACGTGTATGATGTAGCTTCAATTACCAAAATCGCGGCTACCACGTTGGCTTTCATGAAGCAATATGAGACCACCAAGGGATTTAATCTCGATGCACCCATTGGCAAAACTTGGCCCGAACTGGCGTCACAAAACAAATCACTATCGGCCATTACTTTCCGCGAATTACTGACCCATCAAAGTGGCTTACCCCCTTTCCTGCCGATGCAACAAAGAGCCATTAAAATGGGTGCGAAATCCGTTGGATGTCAACTACATGAGTCGGAGACAACAACACCCTCGCTTGTAGCTGGAGAAAACGACAATCCCAATACCCAATTCGAAATTTCTATGGGACAGTGTTTGGAAAAGCGATGGTCTGATTCGGCTTGGAAATGGATCACGGCAACGCAACCATCGAACGACAAATCCTACGTTTACAGCGACATAAATATGATTTTGTTGGCGAAGTGGGTTGAGCAAAGAAATCCTGTGCTATGGCAGGCGATTGTGAATGGGGATTTTTATCGATCCATTGGTATGACAAACACCACTTTCAAACCGCTCGACCATGGCATTTCACCCAATAGAATTGCACCTACATTGATTGATTCTTTATGGCCTCGAGGCGAAGTGCGCGGCATCGTGCATGATCCCAGTGCGATGATGTTAGGCGGTATTGCTGGAAATGCAGGTCTGTTCTCTACGGCAATTGACATGGCAAAACTCATGTATATGTTACAGGAACGAGGTCATTCCAACAAAACGGGAAGTTTTGTATTGAAGCCGACCACAGTTGATTTATTCTCTAAAATTCAGGTAGGGCCGACAAAAAAAGGGTATCGCGGTCTTGGATTCGACAAGCCCAATGGCAAAGAGGGCAACAAATCCAATGTGTTTGACGGTGCGCCCAACTCGTTGTTTGGACATAGCGGTTATACTGGAACTTGGGCTTGGTGCGATCCCGCCAACGGAATCACCTTTGTCTTTTTATCAAACAGAACCTACCCCACTGAGTTGAATAAAAAAATCACCCAGCAAGGGTTTCGGGGCGAGTTATTGAAAGCCGTTTACGAGAGATTGGATTTGGTGAAGTAATTCAGGTCCAACCCCGCCAAATTACCGCTACTCATCAATAGCAAAACCACGGGTTGATCCGTTTCCATGGCGGAGGACAGCCACAATTGCAATTCATCCAAACGATTGACAGACTTACCCTTACCAAATCTCATTTCCACGGTTTCTTTGGACGGAACTTCCATTCGTTTGAGTTCAAAGACATGGGGATCGAATAGGATGCAAACATCGTCTGCGGGATCGAGGGTGCCTTTGTATCGACCCATAAATTCAGGGTTTAGGCTACTATAGGTGTGCACTTCAAAAACGGCGATAAATTTATGATTGGGGAATTGCTCTCGGACTGCAAAAACGGAGGCTTCCACTTTTGACGGTGCATGGGCAAAATCGCGGATAACGGTGAGTTTTTCTGTTTCTACGATGGGTTCTAGGCGTTTGGCGGTTCCGGGGAAGGTTTCCAAGGCCGACCAAGACTCGGCTTCGGTGATGCCGATGGTTGCTGCCATTTTCACCACACCCGCCGCATTCTGTAAATTATGTCGGCCATAAAAAGGCAATGTATACACTTGTCCATTCACCGTGACTTCTGTCCCACCCTTCACATTCTGATATTGGGGCGCATTGTAGCATTCTTGTTGAGGAAATCCGCTTTTCTGTACGATGTTTTCCAAGGCCGCATCCCCTTCAAACCAGAATAGATGTCCGCCAGTCTGCAGCGTATCGATCAACAAAGAAAACTGGTTATGATAAATTTCTTCGGTAGGAAAAACGTTCACGTGATCCCATGCGATTCCGGTAATCATGGCTGCATGTGCTTTGTAGTGAACGAATTTGGGCCTAAGATCCAATGGCGATGTCAGATATTCATCGCCCTCAATTACGATTAATGGAGCGTCGGACAATTTTACCATGCGTTCAAATCCTGGCAATTGGGAACCCACGAGGTAATCGAAATCGCGGTAGGATTTTAGAATATGCATCAGCATACCAGTGCAGGTCGTTTTTCCATGACTTCCAGCCATTACCAAACGGGTTTTGTTTCTGCTATGGTGATATATAAACTCAGGGAAGCTGTAGGTCGGAATGCCTAGTTCTATGGCGCGCAAAAGTTCGGGGTTGTCTTGTTTGGCGTGCATGCCCACGATTACACCATCCAGGTCACTTGTAATTTTATCGGGAAACCAACCGTGTGATTCAGGAAGTAAACCAGCGGCCGATAAACGGGATTTTGCGGGCTCAAAAATCTCATCGTCGCTCCCGGAGACCTTATGTTTGTTGTGTTGTAGCTCTAAAGCCAAATTGTGCATCACTGCCCCACCGATCGCGATAAAATGATAATTCATGTGTTGAAAGAACGAAACTACCAACTTGGGGACTTCTTTCAAACAAAGCCGAGGAAAATTTGCTATTTTTGTAAAATATTTAATAGACCGGAATGAAAATCCTTGCTTGCATCAGTGTGGTTCCGGATACCACTACAAAAATCACTTTCACCGAAAACAATTCGCAGTTTAATACTGCCGGTGTTCAGTACATTTTAAATCCCTACGACGAATTGGCGGTTACCCGCGGATTAGAAATTGCCGAAGCCAATGGCGGCACGTTAACCATTGTACATGTAGGCAGAGCGGAAGCGGAGCCAGTGATTCGGAAAGCCTTGAGTATGGGGGCCAACGAAGCCATTCGCATCGATGCAGATCCAACGGACGCACAGTATGTGGCGGAGGAGATTGCAAAAATTGCGGTGGGGTACGACTTGATTTTGACAGGCAGAGAGAGCATCGACTATAACGGTGGTGTGGTATGTGGTATGTTGGGATCTTTGTTGGGAATCACTTCAATTAATGTGGTCACTCGCATTGATTATGCGGATGGCAAGTTCTCGTTCGACCGCGACATTGATGGCGGAAGAGAGACGGTTAGTTGTGCAGGACCTTGTGTGGCGAGTGCGCAGAAGGAATTGTGCGAACCGAGAATTCCAAATATGCGTGGCATTATGGCTGCACGGACAAAGCCTTTGCAGGTATTGGCTCCTCAGGCGGCTGCAAACTTCTCAAATTACGCATCGTACGAATTGCCGGTCGCCAAAACGGGTGTACGCTTGATTGATGCGAGTGAAGCGGGAAAACTCATCGATATTTTAAGAAACGAAGCCAAAGTCATTTAATATGTCAGTATTAGTATTTGCTGAAATCAGCGACGGAAAATTCAAGAAGGCCACTTACGAGGCGGTATCTTACGGCAGACAGATTGCCGATATGTTAGGGAGCAAGGTTGTTGCGATTGCCATTGGCAATGGCGCGGATGCTTCGGAGTTGGGTGAATATGGTGCACATGTGGTGAAGACCATTTCGACATCGGATTCATTCACGGCCGACGCGTATGCGGCGGCTGTGAATGCGAGCGCGAACGAAGTGAGCGCGAGCACGGTGATCATCAGCAACACCTACACTGGAAAATCATTGGCACCGAGATTGGCTCAATTGATGGGGGCTTCTTTGGCTACCAACGTGGTAAGTCTACCCGATACCAGCAATGGATTCCAAGTAAAACGCAGCGTATTCTCAGGAAAAGCCTTTGCTTTCGTGAATCTACAACGCGATAAAAAAGTGATTGCCATCACACCAAACTCGTTTGAAATCAAATCGTTTGGTGAAACTGCGGTTGTGGAAGCGGCATCGACCCAATTGGGATCAACCGGATTAAGCATCGACGCAGTCAACAAGGTAACAGGCAAAATTCCTTTGACCGAAGCCGAAGTTGTAGTGAGTGGCGGTCGTGGAATGAAAGGCCCAGAAAATTGGCATATGATTGAAGATTTGGCAACCGCTTTGGGCGCTGCCACTGCTTGCTCCAAACCCGTAAGCGATATGGATTGGAGACCCCACAGTGAACACGTAGGTCAGACCGGTATCACCATCAAACCAAACTTGTATATCGCCATTGGAATCTCTGGTGCTATTCAACATTTGGCCGGTGTAAGCTCTTCCAAAGTGATTGTAGCCATCAACAAAGACCCTGAAGCACCTTTCTTTAAGGCGGCCGATTACGGTATCGTTGGCGATGCGTTTGAAATTTTGCCTCAACTGATCGCAGCAGCGAAAAACTAATTCAAGGATCCAACGATGAGCGCCCGCGTAGAAATGGTAATTCGGAACATCGTTCCTGCCCATTCCCACGGAGCTTATACGCTTTATCTAAAAGAACTGAACGGGAATCGTATTCTGCCCATCATCATTGGTGGCTTTGAAGCACAAGCCATTTCGATGGAATTGGAAGGGATGAAACCGAGTAGACCACTGACCCACGATTTATTTACTTCTGCCCTCAAAGAGTTTGATATTACCGTTACGGAAATCAACATCGAACGATTGGACGAAGGCATCTACTTCGCCGGAATCACTTGTCTTTTTGTAAACGATGGCACCAGCAAATTGGTTGTCCTCGACGCTAGAACTAGCGACGCTATCGCCCTAGGAATCAAGTTTAGAGCACCCATTTTCTGTATGGAAGCCATCTTGTTGGAAGCCGCTTACAACGATGAGCACATTGATGACGATGATATAGAATTGCCAGGTCAGCAAATGGATGATCTCGTTGAACCGACAGAAAAGACGTCTATCCCCAGTGGTTATGCGAAATTGTCGTTGGAAGAACTAGAGCAGATGCTAGACGATGCGATCAACGATGAGGATTATTCCAAGGCGGCAAAAATCCGTGATGAGATAAAAAGACGGAATTAACTATTCCTTTATTCATAACAAACCAATAATTTCGAATACGATATTTTTCTATGGCAATTTACATCATCAACAATATAATAGTCGACGAAAACGCCCCGTTTTTTTCACCCAAAAGCCGCGGTTACCGCTATGGCGATGGTTTTTTTGAAAGCTGTAAACTGTCTAACGGAAGAATTCTTCAGCTGCCCTTGCATGGCGATAGAATTAGGAAATCGGCGCTGCTGCTCAAATTAAACCTCCCCACCTGGTGGGATGAAATTTCTTGGGAAACAACGGTGCTTAAAGCGTGTAAAGACGCCAATATCACCGCGGCTAGAATCCGATTAACGATTTTTAGAGATGCTGAGGGTTTGTATACACCCAACGATTCAAACGTTTGTTTGGTTACCGAAATCAACGCGGAAACAGGCATCGGACCCTATCAGTGGCAGGAAGAAGGCCTAAACATCGGCACCTATAAAGAGCTGGTAAAAAACAGCAACTATACCTCGACGTTAAAGACTTGCTCGGCACTCATTTATACCTTGGCTGGACTCTATGCAAAAGAGCATGGACTCGACGATGTCGTTATTTTTAATGAATACGGACGTCCCTGCGAAAGCGTATCGTCTAACATTTTTGTTGTGAAAGGCGAATTCCTCCTCACCCCGCCCATTTCTGAATATTGTATCGATGGCGTGATGCGTAAAGTCATTATGCAATTGGCCGATGCTTACGGTTACTCGTTGCAAGAACGACCGATCAGCGAAATCGACTTGAGTGCTTCAGAAGAAATCTTTACCACTTCTGCCACGCGAGGAATCAGCTGGGTAGCTGATTACCAGGGCAAGAAGTTGAAAAATACGGTGTCGCGCGTTTTATTCGAGCAACTCGTTAAATCGATTTGATTTAATCCGCCTGCAAGAAAGGATAGCGATAATCGGTTGGTGGCACAAACGTCTCCTTAATGGTACGCTGACTCACCCAACGAAGCAAGTTCACTTTTGCCCCAGCTTTGTCGTTCGTTCCACTGCCTCTTCCACCACCAAATGGTTGCTGACCTACCACCGCGCCTGTTGGCTTATCGTTGATATAGAAGTTGCCCGCACTGTTTCTCAAAGCCCAGGTTGCATCGGTGATGGCCTGACGGTCTTGCGCCAAAACGGCACCTGTTAACGCGTATTCACTGGTCTTGTCCACGATTTCAAACATATTGCTCCATTCAGCATCGGCGTAAACCCAAATGGTTACTACCGGACCAAAAATCTCTTCGCACATGGTGCGATAGTGGGCGGTAGGCGCCATCAAAATGGTTGGCTCAATGAAGTAACCCTTACTCATATCGCAATTTCCACCAAACAACACTTCTACCCCATCCGCTTTGGCTTGGTCGATGTATCCCTTGATTTTGTTGAAGGCACGCTCATCAATCACCGCATTCACGAAGTTTGTAAAGTCTTCTGTAGGCCCTACTTTGATGGTCGGCATTTCTGTCAACAATTTTGCTTTAACCGCTGGCCACAAACTCTGAGGAATATACACACGGCTGGCTGCAGAGCATTTTTGTCCTTGAAACTCAAAAGAACCACGGATAATAGCGGTTACGAGCACATCCACATGGGCACTGCTGTGAGCCAATATAAAATCCTTACCCCCAGTTTCACCCACAATTCTTGGGTAACTACGATACTTGGCGATATTGGCACCAATGGTTTGCCAAATGTTTCTGAATACTCCGGTACTACCTGTAAAGTGAATGCCTGAGAAATCTGGGTGATTTAAAACCACATCACCAATCTCAGGACCGCCGGCATATACCAAATTCACCACGCCATCCGGCAATCCTGCTTCTCTAAAAATACGCATCAATGCGTTGGCACTGTAGATTTGAGAGTTGGCAGGCTTCCAAACAATTACATTGCCCATCATGGCTGGGGCTGTTGGCAAATTCCCTGCAATGGCGGTAAAGTTGAATGGCGTTAATGCAAAAACAAATCCTTCGAGCGGACGGTATTCCAAACGATTCCAAATGCCTTTGGCGTTGGCTGGTGGCTGCTCGTTGTAGATTTCGGCCATGTACTGTACGTTGAAACGCAAGAAATCAACCATTTCACAGATCGAATCGATTTCTGATTGGAATGCATTCTTGCTCTGTGCCAACATGGTAGAGGCATTTAGTACATAGCGATATTTGGTCGACATTAATTCAGCGGCTTTCAGAAATATCGCAGCGCGCTGTTCCCAGGGCATCGATTCCCACATGGGCTTGGCCGCCAAAGCTGCATCAATGGCTTGATGAACATGGCTAGCAGTACCTCTGTGATATTGACCAATTTTGTGGTGGCGATCATGGGGCGGGAAAAGATCATGAACATCTCCCGTTCTCACTTCTTCTGCGCCAATATACATTGGGATGTCTTCTACTTTATTGCGTGCGTCTTTCAAAGCTGCTTGCAAAGATTTGCGCTCGTTGCTTCCTGATGCATACTCGTAAATGGGTTCGTTGATGGCCTGGGGGATGTGAAATGTTCCGTTCATAATCTTAAATTACTGCAAAAATACAACGGATTTGGCAGCTTTTGTTGGATTAAGGTTTCGTTAATTCGTCAGTGGCCCGAATTTCAATTGTAGATTTGCTTTGTGAAACAGCTAATATTTATTTTCATCACCGTTGGAAGCCTCTTTGGCGCTTCTTCTGCCTATGGTAAACCCAAAAAACCCAAAGCCCCCAAACACATCATTTTAATTATTGGCGATGGCACTGGACTTGCTCAATGGAGTGCTTACAATGCCAAAAGAACCCAGGGAATCAACAGTATGGATAGCGCAACGGTTGTTTTTACCGATTTTCCCGTGATTGGATTTAGTTTAACCTCCAGTGCCGATGCCTTTATTACCGATAGTGGTGCCGGTGCAACAGCCTTGGCAACAGGCAAAAAAGCGAACAACTATATGATTGGAATGGCCGCGGATAGCTCAAAACCCATTACGATTTCGGAAATTGCTCATTTACAGGGCAAATCAACGGGCATCGCGGTTACCTGCGAACTAACCCATGCCACTCCAGCATCATTTTTTGCCCACCAACCCTCTCGGAAGTTAATGAACGAGATTGGCGCCGATTTTATTACCGGAATGTCGCCCCATGATTTGGCTGATTTGCAAGAGCGCAACGGTCAGACCGACGTAGGATCTCAATTTGTAAAAAAAGGTTCTATCGATGTCGCATTGGGTGGCGGACGCAAATACTTTGATACCAACGCATTAAAAAATAACGGTTACGCCATCGGAACGGGCTATAACGCCATGAAAAAATTACAAAGTCAGGCGCGCCGTGTGGTATTTTACGACGATCAACCCTTCCCTCCCAAGGCGCATGAAGGCAGAAACAAAGAGGGCATGTACCTCGCTGATGCCAGTGAAAGCGTGCTCAAGACGATGTTTTTAAATCCAAAAGGAAGCTTTACGATGATCGAAGGCTCACAAGTGGATTGGGCAGGGCACGAAAACGATAGCACCTATTTGATGGCGGAAATGGAAGACTTTGATGTCGCCATTCGCAGGGTGATTGCTATGGCAAAAGCCAACAAAAACACCCTTGTGATTATAACCGCAGACCATGAAACGGGCGGACTGAGTTTAACGGATTGGGACAAGTCGCGGAATCAACCTGCGATGCACTTTTCTACCGGACATCACACGGGCATTCCTGTTCCCGTTTTTGCTTACGGACCGGGTGCAGAATTATTTTCTGGGGCTTACCAAAACACGGCAATTTTTACAAAAATTCAAGATTTGCTTACACAACCCATCGAAAAGAAATAACTTGCGGCCATGAGCGGCACGTCTTTCGGCATCATCATTCCGGCGCGGTATGCGAGTACTCGATTTCCCGGCAAACCCCTAGAAGATTTGGGCGGCAAAACGATGATTGAGCGCGTGGTTGAGGCGGCTATGATGGCCAATCCCGATGCGGGTGTGGCTGTGGCTACAGATGATGTGAGAATCGCCGAGCATATTCAATCCAAATGTGAGGTAGTGATGACCAGCGAATCACATCCTAGCGGGACCGACCGATGTGCAGAAGCATTGGAAAAATTGGGATGGGACTGCGATGTGGTTGTAAATTTACAGGGCGATGAGCCATTTATCAAGCCGGAGCAGGTTGCCTTATTGGTTTCTGCATTTAAGAATCCCAACATTGAGATTGCCACGTTAAAAATCGGCATTGGAGAGGCGGAAGAAATCCAGAACCCGAATGTGGTGAAGGTGGTTTGTGATGGCAACGATCAGGCCTTGTATTTTTCTAGGTCGCCGATTCCTTTCGATAGAAATGGGCAATCTCTGGGTTCGGGGATTCAATACTATCGTCACATTGGGATGTATGCATTTCGCAGGGATGCTTTGATCAAGGTATCGAAGCTATCACCCAGCGCTTTGGAAAAAACCGAAATGTTGGAGCAATTGCGGTGGTTAGAAAACGGGATGGGCATCGGCGTAAAAGAAACCACTTGGGCCTCCCCTGCCATTGACACGCGGGAGGATTTGGCGAAAGCGCTGAAGTTTATTTGATTGAGTAGCGATTAATTAATGAGCAGGCAAAGGCCCCGCACCTAGTATTGATAAGGATCTATCATAAAGTTCTTTCCATCGAAGGTCAGCTTGTTGATCTACCCATTGTTTTGTTTTATATCCACCGCTCCTTAAATTTTGATTAATAAATCGACCAAGTCCAGGAGTATATTGAATAGAATTATTGGAGTTTATATTTGCATATACACCATCAGATAGTTTAAAAACACCATTTAATCCTTTGAATGAAAAACCATCTATGTTACCTGATGGTACTTGACCATATTCCAGAACAGATAAACCGCCGTTTTCACCGATTGTATAAACTGGTGAATTGCCTTGGTTTTTAATTAACCGACCTCCCTTTGCAACATCAATTAATTGCAATACACTACCAATAAGTATACCTATTCCTAAGAATAGTGCTTCAGGATTTTCGTCCCCATGTTTAAAAACTATTGCAGACCCAACGGCTAGACCGACTGTAAATCGTGTGTAAGGATCCAAGAACTTCTGACAATTTGTCTTAATATTGGGCATACGTTTTCGGGCTTGGCGAAGGTGGCGATTTTTACCACAAATGTTGATGCGGAGCACTGAACCGCCACTTTTGCCAAACCCGTGTTAGCGGTTCGTTGTTTTCTTCTTTAGTACTATATTCCAAATTAAAATCGCTGAAAGTCCAGTTAATATAGCAAATAATTTCTCGAAGGTCGTTTTCGCAAAAATGTTTCCAATTGTATT
>CAMBTR010000048.1 GCA_945870885.1 Chryseobacterium gleum
ACTTTCTTTTCATCATCCAATTTTCCACCACTCAATACATGAGCGCGGTTGGCAATGACTTCATTTACATTCATATTACTCTGAGTTCCAGAGCCAGTTTGCCAGATTACCAATGGAAATTCAGCGTCCAATTTGCCCTCGATGATTTCATCACAAACTGTACAGATTAAGTCACATTTTTCGGCCGACAATACCCCCAAATCACGGTTTGTGCGAGCCGCACTTTTTTTCAAAATGCCAAATGCACGAATGATCTCCACGGGCATGCTGCCTTCGGGGCCAATTTTGAAATTGTTTCTGCTGCGTTCAGTTTGGGCGCCCCATAAAGCATTGGCGGGGACTTTAACTTCACCCATGGTGTCGTGTTCTATGCGATACTGTGTCATAATATGTCACAAAGATAAACCCCCAAGCCACACTTACGAAATTGAATATGCGCCGTCGTGTTATAAAAAAATAGACAGCCAGAATTTTTAGTTCATAAAGCGAAACGTCCATTTACAAAAGCCCGACTATCTTTGCCCGTATATGTCAGAAAAGAAATTGCTCGACGCACTCAGTTATCATGCCGACGGAAGGCCTGGGAAAATAGAGGTAATCTCTACCAAGCCTACTCAAACTCAATTTGACTTAGCAATGGCATATTCTCCGGGTGTTGCGGAACCTTGCTTGGCCATTGCCGCAAATGTTGACGATGTATATAAGTACACTGCCAAGGGGAATTTGGTTGCGGTGATTTCTAATGGTACAGCGGTGTTAGGCCTCGGTGATATTGGTCCGGAGGCATCCAAGCCTGTGATGGAAGGTAAGGGAGTGTTGTTTAAGATTTTTGCGGACATCGACGTATTCGACATCGAACTGAATTGCAAGGATGTGGACCATTTTGTAGAAACGGTGAAGGCAATGGAGCCCACTTTTGGCGGAATCAACCTAGAGGATATTAAGGCGCCTGAGAGTTTTGAAATTGAAGAGCGATTAAAGGCTGCGTTGAATATTCCAATTATGCATGATGATCAGCACGGTACTGCCATTATTTCCGCGGCCGGTCTAATCAATGCATTGCAATTGGTTGAAAAAGAATTGAGTGAGGTACGCATCGTAGTGAATGGCGCAGGCGCCTCAGCTATCGCTTGTACTAAGTTGTTTGTATCGCTGGGTGCAGACAAAAAGAATATCGTAATGTTGGATTCGAAAGGCGTTTTGCGTGCCGATAGAACCGATTTAGATAAATATAAGAGTCAGTTTGTTACTCAGCGCGACCTAAATACACTGGATGAAGCGTTGGTTTCGGCTGATGTTTTTGTTGGTTTGAGCAAAGGAAATATTCTTACCCCTGAGATGATTTTGTCGATGGCGGAAAAGCCCATTGTCTTTGCGATGGCAAATCCTACGCCTGAAATCGACTACCATTTGGCGGTGGCAACGCGTCCTGATTTGATTATGGCAACGGGCAGGTCGGATTATCCCAATCAGGTAAACAATGTATTAGGATTCCCTTTCATTTTCCGCGGTGCATTGGATGTAAGAGCTACGGAGATCAATGAAGAAATGAAACTCGCTGCGGTTCGAGCCATTGCTGACTTGGCGATGCAGCCCGTGCCTGAAAGTGTGATGATGGCCTACAATGAAAAAAACTTGAGTTTTGGTCCGCAGTATATCATTCCTAAGCCGATGGATCCACGATTGCTGACAACCGTTGCTCCGGCGGTGGCAAAAGCGGCTATGGATAGCGGTGTGGCAAAGAATCCAATTACGGATTGGGAAGGCTATAATTCACAGTTACGTCAGCGATTAGGCATCGACAATGACTTCGTAAACCGTTTGATGACCAAAGCGAAAACCAATCCTAAGCGTGTCGTTTTTGCGGAAGCCGATCATATTCGCATCTTAAAAGCGGCAGAAATTGCCAAACGCGACGGAATTTGCGAACCGATTTTATTGGGAAATCCCGAGGCCATTCAGAAAATGATGGATGAGAATTTCATTGAGATTCCTGGGGTAGTCATGATCGACCCAAGAAAGCAGGATGAACAGTTAAAGGAATATGGTGAAATCCTGTTTCAAAAGCGCAGTAGAAAAGGACTCACTGGATTTGAAGCGGAATATCAAATGCGAAATCGAAATTATTTTGGTTCGATGATGGTTGAGCATGGCAAAGCGGATGCCTTTATTAGCGGTTTAACAAGGAATTACCCCATCGCATTGAGGCCGGCTTTGGATTGTATTGGTATGGTTTCAACAACCCACCGGGTGGCGGGAATGCATATTATGATGGCTAAATCAGGGCCTGTGTTTTTTGCCGATACTACCGTGAATATTGACATTGATGAAGATTCTGTTTATGAAATGGTTGGTTTGGTACATGATAGAGTAAAATCATTTCAGATTGAACCACGCATCGCATTGATTTCCTATTCAAACTTTGGTAGTTCAGCGGGTAAATACCCTTTGATGATGCAAAAGGTGGTTAAACGTTTACATGTGGATCGACCTGATATTTTGGTGGATGGTGAGATGCAGCCGGTATATGCGATAGACGGTGATTTGAGAAGCAGAAGATTTCCATTTAATAAGTTGGGCGATAAGTCGGCTAACGTATTTATATTTAGTGGTTTGAGTACCGGAAATGCAGTATATCAGATCATGAGAAGTATGGGGAATATGGAGGCAATTGGTCCTGTGTTGTTAGGATTTAAGAAGTCGGTTCACGTCCTTCATCACAGTTCATCCGTTCGCGAAATTTTGAATATGGTGGCTTTAGCGGTGGGTGAATCTCAGGATAAATAAGGATTTTATCATGGAGAATACGCCATTTATCGAACTAGAAATTATCGAATGGGGATCTGTGAAATATATCCAATCTTTGGCGTTGCGACATGAAGTTTTGCGGAAGCCTTTAGGAATGATATTTGATCCCGCGATATTTACTGAGGAGAGGGGTGATTTTCATTTGGTTGCCAATCATGGTGATTGGTTGGTGGGTTGTATGATACTCAGTGAATCGGGCAACGATTTGAAAATGAGGCAGGTAGCGGTCGCTAATAAATACCGTCGAAATAAAGTCGGTGCGAGAATGGTAACAATGGCAGAGGAAAAAGCCATCGAAATGGGCAAAGAAAAAATGATTCTGCACGCCCGAGATTCTGCCCTGGATTTCTATTTATCGCTCGGTTATTATATTGTGGGAGATCAATTTGAAGAGGTGGGGATTCCGCATCATCGTATGGAGAAGGCCTTCGTCTAAGCGAATAGAGTTTTCCCCGATTTTGGTGAGCATCGACAAAGAATAAACTATCTTTGTAAAACATACATTCATGGAAATACTAATTACGGCCGCACAGTTTATTTTAGCTTTATCGATTATAATTACCTTGCACGAATTTGGTCATTATTGGGCCGCCAGAGCATTTGGAATTCGCATCGAGAAGTTCTTTTTGTTCTTTGATGCATGGAATTTTAAGTTGTTTAGTTTTAAACGCGGCGATACAGAATATGGTATGGGTTGGTTGCCATTGGGCGGTTACGTTAAAATCGCTGGAATGATGGATGAGAGCTTGGATACCGAGCAAATGAAATCGGAGCCACAGTCTTGGGAATTCCGCAGCAAACCAGCTTGGCAGCGTTTGATTGTGATGGTGGGCGGCGTAACTGTCAATTTGATTTTGGGAATCTTCTTAATGATTTGCTTGACCTATTCGCAGGGGGAGTCCTATATACCAAATGAGTCGATCAATCAAAAGGGTGGTGTCTATGCCAGTCCGGTGGCTCGTTCTATGGGTTTTGCAACTGGGGATAGAATTATCGCCTTGAATGGTCAAAAAGTAGAAAATTTGGATGCCGAATTTGGTAATCCATCGTTTTTGATGGCCGATAAAAAGGTAATCGATATTCAACGGGCGAAGTTAGTAATGGTTGCTTCTTCTGATTCTACTCAGCCAGCATCGACTCAATATTCCTATTATGATACCACTTTGGTATTGCCTGAAAATTTTGATGAGTTGTTGTCGAAGAAGTCAGACATGCCATTCTTTGCACCTCGTTTATCGTTCGTTGTGGGTAAACTCACCGGCGGCGGAAACGCTTACAAAGCAGGCTTTGATGTCGGCGATGCGATTCAAAAAGTAGAAGGCAAGGATGTTCTGTCGTTTTTTGAATTCAAAGAGACTTTAGTGAAATACGCTGGTCAAAGAATAAAAATGCAAGTGAAAGACACTACGGGAAAAACCACAGTGTTAACAGTTGATGTCAATGCGGACGCTACCATCGGATTCCAACCTAAGTTCTCTGGATTTGAAAACGATCAAAAAATCATCAAATATGGTTTGGGCGAGTCGGTGAACAAAGGTGTTTCTCGTTCTTTTGGTTTGATCGGTGCCAATGCGAAAGCTTTGGGTAATGTGGCTTCTGGCAAAACAGACGCTTCTAAGTCGTTGGCTGGTCCGGTGGGTATTGCACAGATGTTTGGCGGTACTTGGGATTGGGTTAACTTTTGGACGCTTACGGCGATGCTAAGTTTGGTGCTTGCGTTTATGAATATTCTTCCTATTCCAGCATTAGATGGCGGACATGTGATGTTCTTATTATATGAAATCATCGCAAGAAGACCTGTTTCTGAGAAGGTTTTGTATGTAGGCCAAGTCATTGGAATGGTTATTTTACTTTCTTTGGTTGCGTTCACCTTCTGGGTAGATATCGCCAGAGCTTTGGGATTGTAATATGCAAAATGCATTCGAGTTTTTTGGACTAACGCCATCCTTGAATTTGGATGCCAAAGAACTTCGGGTCCGATATATTGATATTCAACGCCAAGGACACCCAGATTTGAAAGGTGATGATAGTTCAGAGATCAACGTGATTGAGCTTGCGAATCGATTTTATGAGGAATTGCAAACTTCTCGCGGCGTTGTTAGGTCCTATCTTCTGTCGATGGACGTCGCTGACCTAAATCAAAATAGATTGCCTAAAGATTTCTTGTTTGAAATGATGGGTTTGAACGATGAAATCGATGAAAAACATGCAGGTGATTCAGCGGCGGGAGAGAGGGCAGAATCCTTATTGGATCAAGCGGAGTTGGAATTGAGCGATGGATTGAATTTGTTAAAGGAAAGTCCATCACCCAGTTTGGATGAATTGGTAGAATGGTATCAAAAATCGAAATATTTGGATCGTTTACGCAAAAATTTTCTTGGGATAGAGGAGATTTAACCGCATCAGTGTAATTTTACCACACCATGTCAACCCGCACTCAACTAAAGAATCATCAAGAAATCCGTGTCATTTTTCAACGGATGGCTTTAGAAATCGCGGAATCTTTTGCCGATCATGGAGATTTATATTTTGTGGCTATTAACGAAAGAGGGATGTCGATTGCGCTGGAATTGAACCACGAATTGGATCGCATTTTACCCGATTGTAATATTTCATTAGGGAATGTTCATGCATCAGAGGATTATAAATGGGAGGGCATTTTACCCAATATGGTTGCCATGTCAACCCCTGTTATTATTGTAGACGACGTGATTCATTCGGGCGGTACAGCGATGCAAGTTTTGGTTGATTTGTACGAGCAAGGATTTGAAATTATTAGAACCGCATTTTTAGCGCAACGAGAACATCGGGATTACCCCATCCAGGCAAATTTTGTAGGTGTTTCTATTGCAACTACCTTGCAGGAACATGTTTTTTTCAACAATGAAGACCCGGGCGATCTTCAGTTGTATTTGATTTAATTAATTATTCAGGTTCTGAATCGTAATTTAGTTGTCAATCCGACAACTCTTTGCGTGATATTTTGTTATTTTTGAATAAGTGAAAATGCGCTATACTTTTTTCGTGCTATTTTGTTTGCTGTTTGGTACGGCTAAAAGCACGCATATTGTGGGTGGTGAGATGGGATATAAGTATTTGGGTAACAACCAATACAGAATTCGATTAGATCTTTATATTGATTGTAAGAACGGCAATCCGCAGGCCATTCAATCAGACGCTACGGCTTACATAGGTGTGTTTAACGGCCAAACCCGAAATATGCTTGGGGGTTATCCAAAACAAGTGAATCGTCAAGGCCCCAAACGAGTCGTAAAAACCAATTACAATTGCATCGTTCAAGCCCCTAACGCTTGCGTAGACCAATATTGGTACGAAGTTACCTTTACGTTACCTCCCATTACTGGAGGATATTATATTTCCTTTCAGCGCTGTTGTAGAAATGGTTCGATAAATAATTTGGTGGATCCAGGTGGGACGGGTGCCAACTATTGGACATCAATTCCTGATGCAAGGACTTTATCGAATAAAAAAGAGAACAATTCAGCGGTATTCAAGGAATTGCCCCCTAACTTTTTGTGTACCAACACGCCATTGAAATTTGACCACAGTGCAACTGATGATGATGGTGACAGTTTGGTCTATGAATTGTTTAGACCTTTTACCGGTGGTACGTCAAATGCGCCACGCCCTGATCAAGGTGCGAATGGTGATTTGCAAATGCCGCCCTTTTCTCAAATTTCTTGGAGCGGAAGTTACATCGATACCAATCCGATTGATGGAAATCCTCCATTGCAAATTGATTCAAAGACAGGCTATTTGACGTTAACACCAACCAAAACAGGTCAATTCGTTGTCGGCATTTTGGTGAAGGAGTATCGAAAAGGTCAATTGATTGGTACAACGCGACGGGATTATCAATTCAATGTACAGAGTTGTGTGATTGACGTAGTGGCCTCTTATTTTGTCCCAACATTTATTTGCGGATATAAGTATAAGTTCCAAAACAAGAGTACTTCGGCCCAGCGATATCATTGGGACTTTGGTATAGATAGTTTAAAGACGGATACTTCGAATTTGCCGAGTCCTACATTTACATATCCGCATGCGGGGAGGTTTAAAGTGAAGCTCTATGCCTACAAGAATAAGTGTTTGGACAGTTTTGTGGCTTATGTCACCGTTGTTGAGCCTTTGAAACCTAAGTTGCCCAGTGATACCATTATTTGTCCTGGTGGTTCCGTAAAATTGAAGTCGAATATTAAAGCAGAAGCTTACAAATGGAGCACGGGGCAAACAACTGATTCCATCACAACAAAATTGGAAGGTTGGGTTTATTTGGATGTTTATTCTAAGATTTGTTATTGGCGGGATTCAATGAAAATCACTATTGACCGAGCTATCGTGAATGCGTTTGGCGATACCACTATTTGTAGCAATGATCCAATAAATAGGGATATATATGGCGCACCTGGTATGGCGAAATATACTTGGAGTACTGGGGCCACGTCTAGACTTACGAATGTAAAGAAGACGGGTAAATACTATTTGATTGGTGAGACTGCAAACAAATGCAAATCGTTAGATTCAGTAAACGTTTCTCAGTATAGCCCGGTGAAGGTTGATGTTAGGGATACTACAGTCTGTCCTTCAGTGGTAGTGACCTTTGATTCAAAGATTAATACGGGTGGAAACACAACGGTTGTTTGGAGCGATGGCGCATCGGGTAGAACTGCAAATATTTCAACGCCCGGATTATACTGGGTAAAAGTGACCGTTGGTTTGTGTTCAACGAGAGATTCGTTTACCATAAAGAATTTTCCTTACGAGTTTAAAATGGGTAAGGATCTGAGATATTGCGATAAGATAGATACCACATTGACAATCACCTTGCCAAATGTGAGGCAAGTTGTTTGGAACAAAGAAGTTACGGGGCCTATATTCCGTTTAACGTCACCAGGAAAAATTGTCGTTGAATTGCATAACTCCAATAACTGTCTAGAAAAGGATTCTATTGAAGTGAATTTGTTTCCCAATCCTATCGTAGACTTGGGGCCCGATACATCGCTGTGTTTGTCGGAGACGCCAACCTTGGATGCTGGTCCTGGAATGATTTCGTATTTGTGGAACACCGGCGCTACATCGCAGAAGATCATCGGTTACGACAGTGGATTGTATTGGGTGAAGGTCAAAGATCCAGAGGGTTGTGTAAATCGTGATTCTGTAAATTTGAATAAGCGTAAGGACGCTTTCCCATCCATTATTTTTATGCCTAGTGCATTTACACCGAACGGCGATGGACGGAATGACATGTATCCGATGAACCAATATATGGTGAAAGGGTCGTTGTATAATGTTAAATTATTTAATCGGTGGGGTGAGAAAATTGCAGAATTTACCAATCCCGATATGAATTGGGATGGATATGTTAATGGCAAGCCCGCAGCGGAAGGAGTGTATATATTTATTGCCTATTGGATTGGCTGCGACAACGAGAAACGTTCGTTACAGGGCAATTTTACTTTGCTTCGCTAGGGTAAAAACCCCTATATAGTGCAATGATATTTTGAGTGAGTAAATTTGGGTATGGGAAAAACTTTAATAAAGAATGCGAGTATAGTATCAGACAATAAAGTGTTTGAAGGGGATTTGTTAATTCAAGACGGATTGATTCAACGGATTGATTCTTCTATTGATGCAAACAATGCTGATGTTGTAGATGCCAATGGGTCATTCGTTATTCCGGGTGTAATTGATGATCAAGTTCATTTTCGCGAGCCGGGATTGACACACAAAGGATCCATTTATACTGAAAGTCGTGCCGCATTGGCCGGAGGAACCACCTCCTACATGGAAATGCCCAATGTGAATCCCCAAACCGTTACCAATCTCTTATTGGAAGAGAAGTATGCTTTGGGCGCGGCCAATTCGGCGGTCAATTATTCATTTTATTTGGGTGCTACCAATCACAATTTGGAAGAAATCAAGAAGGTGGACCGGAATACAGTTTGTGGCGTGAAAATTTTCATGGGAAGCAGTACAGGTGATATGCTCGTTGACCAACCCCATGCGCTGGAAGGTCTTTTCGCCCATTGCCCAATCCTGATTGCTACCCACTGTGAAAATGAAACCCGCGTTAAGTCGAGATTTTCGGATGCAGTGGCAACTTTTGGTGAGGATATTCCTCCCAATCATCATCCAATCATTCGGGATGCTGAGGCTTGTTATTTATCTTCTTCTTACGCCATGGAGTTGGCCAAGAAGCATGATGCTCGCTTACATATATTACACATCACATCGGAGAAAGAAACCCACCTTTTTAGAAATGATATTCCACTTTCAGAGAAGAAAATTACTGCTGAAGTTTGTGTGCATCATTTGCATTTCTCGGATCGTGATTATGAGACATTGGGCAACTTGATCAAGTGCAATCCAGCAATTAAGACAGAAACGGATCGCGCCGCATTGTGGGCAGCTTTACTAGACGATCGTTTTGATGTGATTGCTACGGATCATGCCCCGCATACCTGGGAAGAGAAACATGGTAAATATGCTCAGTCCCCTTCGGGTTTGCCATTGGTTCAACATGCCCTTTCATTGATGATGGACTATGTGGTGGCCGGTAAAATAAGCATCGAACGATTGGTCGAGAAAATGTGCCACAACCCCGCAATTCTGTATCAAATTAATAATAGAGGGTATTTAAGGGAAGGTTACGCTGCCGACGTGGTTATATTGGGCAAGAATGATCGTGCAGTGAATAAATCGGACCTTTTATACAAATGCGGTTGGTCGCCCTTGGAAGGACATCAATTTACGTATCAACCAGAAAAGGTTTGGGTGAATGGGGTGTTGGGATACAACGGTGGATTGACGGGAAACTACAACCCTGAGCGATTGCTGTTTAACCGCGGTTAATGGAGTTTTGAGTGCTTGAATAATATAGCCCGGTTAATGGAGCTTTGATCGTTTGACGAAGAAGGCGGTTAATGCTTGCTCAATAGGTTTTGACACGTCGGCGATGAATGAATCAATACCCAACTGAATACACTTGTCGCTGAATTGCTTATTTCGTTCCGATTCTATTTTTTGATAGGCCAATTGAATTTCATCGGGTTGTAGTTTGATGGATTCATTGGTTTCTAAATCCATAAATTTAATAGGTCGATTGCCCGATGCAAAATCTAGGTTTAGCTCTTGTTCTTCGTGCTGGATTTGTAGTAGTAGGACTTCACATTTTTGAAATCTGAGCATGGCCATATATTTCCAAAAGGAGGCCTCGGCTACCGCCTCGGCCGGACCCCACAAAAAATCGCTCAATATCACCACCAATTGACGGCGCCCTACGTTTAATATGGCTTCCTCTAATGTTTGATTTGCCGTAGGATTCTCTATTTTTTGCGGGGCTTTTTCATTTAACCATAGTGGGCTGAGTGCTGCCAACTGTTGCTGGTAATGGCCTCTTGTACTTTTGCAAGTACTTCGTTGATAGAATCCACATTCATTGAAAAGGCCCAATGAGAAACTGTCTTTTTGTTGCTGAAGTAGGCCGCCAATTACAGCCGAAGTTAGCGTCCCGAATTTTAATTTTAATTCCTTTTTTTCTGGAAACCGCATACTCGCTGAGGTGTCTAGCCAAATGTGAGCCTTTAAATTTGTTTCCTCGTCAAACTGCTTGATGTATTTTTTATCGGTTCGAGCCAACAACTTCCAATCAATATTCTTTACACTTTCCCCAGGGTTGTATGGACGGTGTTCGGCAAACTCGACAGAAAATCCTCTGAACGGACTCTTGTGCAGACCCGCAATGAATCCTTCCTTGGCGTAATTGGCTAAGAGTTCAAAATTTGAGTAGGATTGGATTTCTTTGAGTAGCACGGAAGGTTACGCTTGAGGAATTTGAAATGCCTTACTGTTTGAGTACGTTTATGTGGTGCAGGAGTCATAAAAAAGGCCGGCGAGCCGGCCTTTTTTAATTCGTCTTTTCAAATTACAATTGCGCCTCAATCTTAGATGCAATGTTCTGTTTTGGAACCGCACCCACAATCTTGTCTACCAATTGACCATTTTTGAAAATCAAAAGGGTAGGGATACTGCGCACACCATAGGTCATGGAAATGTCGGGATTCTCATCCACGTTCAATTTGCCAATTACGGCTTTGCCTGCATATTCATTTGAAAGTTCATCGACCATTGGACCGATCATGCGGCAAGGACCACACCATTCTGCCCAAAAATCTACCAATACGGGTTTGTCTGATTGCAATACAACTTCAGTGAAGTTACTGCTAGTGAATTTTTCTGCCATTTTGCTGATTTTTTATTGTTACGAATTTATGAAATTTCTACGGGTTAAAGGATAATTTCTTTCATTTTAGCAACACCAATGCCAAATAAGGCATAGTCGTAAAAAACGGGGTCGTGCGGACGGAATTCGCGCAATCTGTTGGTCAATTCCATACACGACTGCCAATCTGACTTATCGCGATGTAACAATCCCATTTCAATGGCGATGCGTTGCACGTGGACATCGAGTGGACACAATAGCTCAGACATCGATACTTTTGACCAGATACCAAAATCCACCGGAGATTTTTGACGTACCATCCATCGGAAATACATATTTAACCGTTTACAAGCACTTCCCTTTAATGGCGATGCCAAGTGTTTATCAGTTCTTCGTTCATGCGGAAAAGCGCTCCATGCCGATTGAAAAGCCACAAGTGCTTCATGAACATGCGTCCCGATAGGCGCCTCAAGAACCGCTGGCGTAAAAAATAAATCCTCCAAACTCGGCGCCGTCTGATAATGCTGCCTAAAAAATGCAATCATCGATACCACATCCTCGCCATTCAAAGTTCGATGCACAAACGAATGAAATCGTTTTAAGTCAGAAGGCTCGTGCTGCGTAATGAAATCGAAAGGTGCATCATCCATCAATAGCATGAGTTTTTGAGCACTCTTGATAATTGTTTTGCGCTGACCCCAAGCCATAATCGCCGCAAAAAATCCAGCAATTTCAATGTCTTGCAGTCGAGAATAACGATGTGGAATTTGAACGGGATCGAATTCAATAAAAGCGTTTTCCTCAACCTCTTTGGCCCAATAATCTAACAAGTCCTTAATCTCCAGGCCTGTCATTGTTTTACAACGGGGTAGTTGGAACAAAGAAATAAATGCTTGCGGTCAAAATACATGTAACCGATCACTTGAAATGCTAGCAACAGATTAAACCTTCAACAAAGCGCCTTCAAGGTCAGCAATCAAGTCGTCTACATGCTCGATGCCGACGCTCAAACGAATCAAGCTGTCCTTCAATCCATTGGCTTCGCGCTCTGCCTTAGGAATACTAGCGTGCGTCATCGTTGCTGGGTGACCTACCAAGCTCTCCACACCGCCCAAACTTTCCGCCAAAGCGAATAGGTGAGTGGATTTCAAGAAGGTCAAAGCCTTTTCAATCGCATCATCTTTCAGCGTGAAAGAAATCATCCCACCAAAATCCTTCATTTGCTTTTTAGCCACCGCATGATTGGGGTGAGATTCAAAACCAGGCCAATAGACATCGCCCACTTTCGGGTGATTTTTAAGCCAATGTGCGATTTTTGCTCCGTTTTCGCAATGGCGTTGCATACGAATATGAAGCGTTTTGATGCCTCTCAATGTCAGAAAGCAATCCATCGGTCCAGGGGTTGCCCCGCAAGAATTCTGAATAAATGCCAAACGATCTTTCAAATCATCGCTAGAAGTACATAAAACACCCATCACCACATCGCTATGACCGTTGATATACTTGGTTGCTGAATGCATTACGATATCCGCACCCATCTTTGCTGGGTTCTGTAAATAAGGGGAAGCAAAGGTATTGTCGACCACTACGATGCTGCCAAACTCATGACCAATCTGAATCATGAGCTCAATATCAATGATGCGCAACAACGGATTGGTTGGCGTTTCCACCCATACCATTTTAGTATTTTTATTCATTACTGAGCGAACAGCAGCCTCATCGCTCATATCTACAAAGTGAAATTTGATTCCGTATTGAGCAAATATTTTGGTGAACAAGCGATAGGTTCCACCATATAAATCATTAGTGCTAACCACTTCATCACCAGGCTGTAACAATTTTGCGCAGGCATCTACGGCACCCATTCCAGTACTGAAACACAAACCATAATTGGTACCTTCCAATGCGGCCAAATTTTTCTGAAGCACGTCGCGGGTTGGATTTTGGGTCCTTCCGTATTCGTACCCTTTGTGGTCGCCAGGCGCCGCTTGAACATACGTACTTGTCTGAAAAATAGGTGTCATGATTGCACCTGTAGTTGGATCAGGCTCGATGCCCGCGTGCAAAACCAACGTTTCTATGTGATTTGATTTCATGGTGTTCTTTTTTGTGTTGCTATGGGTGGGAATTCTATTTTGGTGTTGGTATTCGTCTGCAAGTCTAATGGAACGATGCCGATCAAATGCGAAATTATGATTTACATTCGATGTCTTTCAACACTTCTTCCAAGATGCGGGGAAAATGTTGTCCTTCAAGTTGATGGATTTTTTGGGCGATATCAGAGGCTGTATCACTAAGGAGCACTTCACATTTGGCCTGATAAATGACAGCTCCTTCATCGTAATGCTCATTTACCCAATGAATCGTGATGCCTGTTTCATTTTCACGGGCGTCTACAACAGCTTCGTGTACATGCATTCCATACATGCCTTTGCCACCGAATTTTGGGAGTAGGGCGGGGTGGACATTGATTACATGAGGGTAATTAGAAAGCAATCGCGAAGGGAATTTCCATAA
>CAMBTR010000049.1 GCA_945870885.1 Chryseobacterium gleum
GGCCAATTGCCGCCCACAGCCAAGTTGAAAATAAAGAAAAACTTCTGATTGAAAGGATAAATCCCCCCTGTATTCGATGGTGTTAAGGTGTGAAACTTCACATCATCCACATACCACTCAACCAAATTGTTCTCCCACTTCATCGTAAACACATGAAAAGCATCGGCGAAAGTGCCCGACGATAACCCATATGAAGCCGTTCTCTGTGTTGATGGCGGTTGATTGCCAAAATGCGCGGTACCATGCACTCGATTGGGCTGATGCCCTACCAACTCCATGATATCCAACTCACCACATTTGGGCCATCCCACCGTGCCAAAATTCGCACCCAACATCCACAAAGCCGGCCATATGCCCTGCCCCTTTGGCAAACGCGCACGAATATCGATCCTGCCAAATTGAAACTCTCGCTTGCCTTTGGTTAAAATCCGGGCAGACGTGTAGCTAGAACCTCCTTGAGATTCCTTCTTGGCTGTGATCGTCAACTTGCCATTCCCCACTGAACAATTCGTGTTGTTTGAAGTATAATACTGAGACTCGTTGTTACCCCATCCGCCAGAACCGGTGCCAATGTCATAGCCCCAACTCCCCAAATCCAAAGCATCACCTGAAAATTCATCGGCCCAAGCCAAATTATAGCCCGAATAAGATGTGGGCGTGGAATAACCATCTCCCAACGTAACCGCTTCAATTTTTACAGTATCAACCCGCTCAATGTAATGAGCCGCACTGGCGTGAGCTTGCAACATCACAACATATGTACCCTCAGCAGCAAAGGTATAGCTGGCCACACCCGTAGGCGATTCAATCGTTACATCACCCTGCTTGTCCTTGAAAATGGCAGTGAAATAGTTGGCTTTATTGGCCTTCATATTAATAGTCACCTTACCCTTTGCGCTGGGCGAATAATCTACCGTCCACGTGAAATTCTCAGGCAAAACAACTGGATCCACGGGCTTGTCTTCACAAGCGGCTAAAAACATTGAACCGATGCCAAGAAACAAACCCAACACACCCAATCTCCATATCCCAAGCATCTTAATTTTGCTTGATATCGTCTATGTAATATGTGCCCGCATTGGCCACATCCCAACCTGGGAACAATACCAAACGATTGAATTTCGTTGGATCCGCATCGCTAAAATCAATCGAAACCTCAACCCACTGATTCGCCACCGTTATATCTACGTCTTTTTCGATAAATTCCGTGGTGTTATCGGCATTTTCCAACTTGATCCTCATCTTTCCAGTAGCAGGAGCATACACCTTTACAGTGATTTTCTTGTTCGTGGCAAAATTAAATTTGTTGGTCATGTTCACGAAAACACCTGCCCAAACTTCATTGCCATGAACTGTTTCCAAAACCTTCGCACTGGTATTGATGCCACCCGATTTGGGGTTATTGATGATCGCATAAGAACTACCACCAAACGTAGTAAACTTTGGTTCTACACTCTCAAAATCAATTGGCAACGTATAGGTTGGATCTGTACTTCCACCGTTATCAATGGGATAAGTGTCAGGCACCAAACGTACATACCAAGCCAAAGCGGGATTTGCCGCATCAATGTATCTTAAGAAAATTTCGTTCTCACTCATGCGAATCACCTTATAAGTGTTCACACCAGTATAATAACCAATGAACGATTTCCCACTCACAGTTAAGGTGGTATCAGCGCCCATCTTCAAGGTCCAACTCTGGTTCATCTGATCCGCAAACGGCGCAGTGTAATCGGTCTTGGGCGACAAAGTAGCACCTGGGAAATTGGCAGCTTGCGCCGAATTGACGTACACATCACCTTTGGTCTTTTGATCAAATTGAAAACCTTTCAAGTGAAATACAAACGCATCGTTGTACAAACCCGTATTTGATTTATCGTTCTTCTTGGCCGCCCAATACTCGGGATAATTGCCCGCCGCTCCTATTGGATTGGGACCCACACCAAAATGTGCGTCGCGCGTTGAATCAATCAGCCAAGTTTTATAGCCTTTACCAGTACTTCCGCCAGTCATAATCGTGTACAAAGCGTTGTTCAACAAAGACGCATCATCCTGGGCGATGGTGATCGTTTGCTCAGAAGAAGCACTTCCACCCGAGTTAAACACAGTCAATGTTACCCTGTAAGTACCCTTCAAAGGGAATGTGCCCAAAGCAGTTGGACCTTCGTCCTTGGTTCCGTTGCCAAAATCCCACTTGGCGATCAAGTTCTTGTTCTTCGCATTGAACTCAATCACGTTTGGATTGGCAGCCGTTGGCGCATAAGTGAATTCAGCGTCTGCAGCCGTTGGCGCATCGCCCAAGGATGGTTCATCTTCACATCCAGCCAGTGCAAATACAGTAATCACACTGAAAAAAAACATTTTTATTGATTTCATATTCCTATTTATTTAAAAGTTAATATCCACTATTTTGATTCCAATTGCCACCCGCCAAATCAATCTCCACCTGTGGAAGAGGAAACAATTCGTGCTTGCCAGTCACAAACCCAACCAATGTAGTTGCAGCCTGCTTGGTGCGAACCAAATCAAAATATCTATGACCCTCACAAGCCAATTCCAATCTGCGCTCGTTCCAAATGTCAGACACCAAAGTTTGGCCCGACGTGGTAATATCACTCAAATTTACCCGCTTTCTCACCAAATTCAAATAGGTCTTCGCCTTGCTATCATCGGGCGATGATTTGCGCGCATTGGCCTCCGCTGCCATCAACAAAACATCCGCATAACGAATCACCTTGTAATTCACTGGGCTCGTTAAATCATTGTCTGGCAATCCAATCTCCGCCTCTTTTTTGATGTACTTATTGTTGTAGTAACCCGTGTGTCCGCCCGCACCCCTTGCATAAGTAATGTCCTGCGGCTTGGCTTGCTTGGCGATAAACGCATCGATGTCTAAAATCGTCGCATCCCTGCGAATGTCACCCGCACCAAATGCATCGTACAAATTCTTGGTGGGTAAATTATAGCTGTTGCCATCGCCGTAAATGGGGCCTTTGTACTGACGGATACCCTGGAAACCTGGACCCGCATTGCCTTCCAAACAAATCAAACAACCGTAACCACCACCTTCTGCACCGGTATACTCAACGTCAAAAATGGTTTCCTTGTGGCCTTCATTGGCAACCGTAAACAACTGATTGTAGTTTGGAATCAAGCTGTACATGTTCTGATCTATCAGCGTTTGAAAAGTCACAGCCGCTTCGTCGAATTTGTCTTGATACAACTGCACCTTGCCCAACATCGCCAACGCCGCACCTTTGCTGATCCTGCCCTTCTCAGCCACCGTCCAATCCAACTTGGAAATGGCATAGTTGAGGTCCAATTCAATCTGCTTGTATACATCTGACTTGGGCGCGCGATCCAGCGTGGTCACCTCATCAGCACCCAAACGCTTGTTTACCACCAACGGCACATCGCCAAAAAACTTCACCAACTCAAAGTAATAAAACGCACGCAAGAACGAAGCCTGAGCCAAAATACCCTCCTTGCCCGGAAAATCAATCTTGTTTTTGTTCTCCATGATGAAATTCACACGGGTAATTCCCGCATAATTCCAACGGAACACATTCCTCAACTCCTGATTCACTGCGCCATGACTCATA
This sequence comes from Chryseobacterium gleum, assembly GCA_945870885.1. Taxonomy (GTDB): domain Bacteria; phylum Bacteroidota; class Bacteroidia; order NS11-12g; family UBA955; genus UBA955. The sequence goes on from CAMBTR010000049.1 coordinate 3,603, forward strand.
TCGTCCAATTCATGTAATCCCTTGGTATCAGTCACACTCTCCCCACCTGCTATAGTGTTGTCTGAGGCGATTTCACCGATCCAAACCGACATAAACGAACCCTGCATCAGATCATAAGCACCCGTTAAAGCACGCTGATAATCAACTGGCGTATTGAAAAAATTATCTGCATCCTGCGTATACGCCGGATCAACATCCAAAAACTTCTTGCAGCTATACGTTGGCAACAACAGAAGCCCGCAAACAAACGTAATTAAAATTGTCTTTTTCATCTTTAAAAGCGAATTGAGAAGCCCAACATAATGGTTCTGGCCTGAGGGTAAAAACCGTTGTCGATACCCGCGCCCAAAGCACCACCCACCGAACCCAAATCAGGATCGTAGCCCATGTATTTGGTTAGGGTGTAAATATTATTGGCCGACAGATAAATCCGTAACCCAGTCATTTTCAATTTTTGCAACTGCTTGCCGCGCAGAGTGTACCCCACCTGCAAGTTCCGCAACCTCAAGAATGAACCATCTTCCACATAGTAATCAGAAAATACGTTGTTCCTGTTGAGCGATGTGGTTAAACGGGGATTTTCATTCGTGCTGTTCGGTCCAGTCCATCGATTGATGGTATACGACAATTGGTTCGCATAAGGCTGTTGACGCTCATAGTTGCGCACGATTTTCTGTCCAACCGCCGCATACAACTGCATCGACAAATCCCAACCACCGCGAGACAAACTCAAATTATAACCCGCCGTAAACTTGGGCAAAGGAGAACCTAAACTCTTTTTATCACTGTCATCAGAGAAGTTGATCACACCGTCGCCGTTCAAATCTTTGAACTTGAAATCGCCAGGCTTGGCACCGGCCTGTTTCACAGGTGAATTGTCGATTTCCGCCTGTGATTGGAAAATGCCATCGGTTTGATAACCCATGAAGAAACCAATGGGGTAATCCTTCTGGAAACGAGAAGCTACACCGCCACCCACACCAAAAGCGGCACCAGGGATGTAATTAACCCCTTTGGGTGTGCTCATAACCACGTTCTTCAAATAAGCCACATTAAAGCCCATGCTCAAATTCCAACGCTTTTTCATAGAACCTTGATACTGAACATCCAATTCCACACCACTGTTAGAGACATCTCCCGCATTGATAATCGGAGGGTAACTTCCAGGTCCCGAAGTTCCCAAAACCCCAGATACATCGGGTTGAAACAACAAATCCTTGGTTTTTTTCACGAAATAATTCACCGTAGTGGTGAAATACCTACCCAATGTCAAATCTGTACCCAAATTGAACTGTGTGGTAGATTCCCACTTCAAATCAGGGTTACTCGCACGACCAATGGCCACGCCCTTTACAATGATGTCATTGAATATATAATCACCCTCACCGTTGAGCAAACCACGGTAAGCAAAATTCTCAATTTGATCGTTGCCGCTCACACCATAACTCATACGCAATTTGGCACTGCGCATCCATTTCACGCTGTAAAAATCTTCGTCTGAAATCAACCACGCACCAGACAAAGTGGGGAACCATCCCCAACGGGAATTGGGTCCGAACTTGCTTGATCCGTCGCGACGTAAAATACCCGACAAGAAATACTTGTTTCTAATATTGTATTCGCTGCGAACAAAGGCCGATAAAAGCCTTTCAGTAAACTCCCAAGAGTATACGTTGTTCAAGTATCCTCCCGCGGCCAAGTTGGCCGAAATATCTGCAAAATCCAATGAATTGTTGGGAATATTGTAAGCTGTACCGCCCAAATAATTGCCTCTGCGCTGAAACACAGAAAATCCTGCGGTTGTTTTCAACTTCCTACCCCCACGCCATTCGTGTTGGTGATTTATAAATGATTCAAAATTCAAATCTCCATATGTGGCTCTGCCTTCAGAAACAGATGCGCCACGCTCAATTTTGGTTCCCGGTGCGATTTCCACCATCGTTGGATCCAAATTCTCGTTCAATGCCGTGTTCTGCGCTTTGCCGGTTCCAAACCAAACCAAAGGAGAAAATGCCTTATTGTCTACCAATGCAAAATTGTAATTGAATCGATTGGTAAATGTCAAATTTTCACTCAAATCTGCAGTCAGCTCCTGCTTACCCACAAACTTGTTAACCCATGCCCAGTTATAGGTGTTCGCCATCTGCGCAAAAGGATTGATAATATCTGCTACTTCTTCCAAGTAGGTGTACTTTCCGTTCGATCCTTTGATCGGATCTGTGGGAAAGGCATTGATCGTATTGTATAGTACACTGCCAATGCCGTTTTCAGGCAAACCTGAACGTTTTTCATTGGTGTATAAGAAAACACTGCTGTAACGCCATTTGTCCGACATACGAGTATCGAAATTCACACGGCCATTGATCCGCTTGAAGTTGGCCTTTTCCAAACCCACGATACCTTGTTGGTCGTAAACACTGCCGCCTACAGAATAAGTTGACTTATCATTACCGCCACTCACCGATACGTTGTACTGATACACCGGCGCCAATTTGAAAATAGAATCTTGCCAGTTGGTTCCTTCGCCCAAAGATGTGTTCTTGAATGGCATCGCTTCACCACCCGCCGCAAACATCTCGTTCTTCAAAATCGCATACTCTTTGGCATTCAACAAATCCAATTTCTTGGCGGTTTGCTGCATACCCTGAAACCCCGAAAACTCCCAACGAGGTGCTGATTTTAGTTGACCCTTTTTGGTCTCAACGATGATCACACCATTGGCAGCACGAACACCATAAATACCCGCTGTAGCATCTTTCAAAACATTAATCGATGCAATGTCGTTGGGATTCAACGCATTCAAACCCTCACTATCATATACCACACCATCCACCAAAATCAATGGATCGTTGTCGCCAAACGTACTCAAACCACGGATGCGTATGCTCGACGTACCACCCGGTGAACCCGAATTGGTACTCACAACTACGCCTGGAATCTGACCCTGAAGTGCTTGGTCCATCCGAGGGATGTTCAACTTCTCCAAAGACTGTCCCTTCAAAGAAGAATTGGCACCCGTAAATTCCTTTTTTGTGGACTTTCCGTAACCGATAATTAAAACATCTTCCATCCTACCGGAAGTGTCTGAAGTATCAACCTGACCCATCAAAACGGCGGGTCCGTTTAAAACGAAACAGGCCACTACACATCTTAAAAACAATCGCATATATTGGTAATTGGTATAAATTTAGTGAGTAAAAAAAGGGGGATGCAACCACCCCCCTAGAAATATAAATTATGAATAAATTAGTGCTTGATGAAGCGTTGAACTAGAGTACCCTCATTGGTTTCAACAGAAATCAAATAATTACCGGCTGTTAAACCTTCAGTTGAAATGCGAACCGCTGATTTTTTAACCATTTCTTCCAAAACAACTTGTCCGCTGAAATTCATCACACGAACGGCATTGATCATAGAACCATTGGTCAAAGAAACGTTGAAATCGCCAAAAGTTGGGTTGGGGTAAATCACCAAACCGTTTACAACTTGATAGTTAACACCGCTAACTGGACGGGTGGTTTTCACCATCTCGTAGTGCCAGTATGCACCGTTACCAATTCCGATGTCCACTTTCATTGTATCAGCAACAATCGATACTTCGTAAACAAGGGTATCTTTTGCACCAGTTGGCGATGTTAATTCGCCACCGTTGTATGCCTTAGGCAATCCCAAGTAAGAACCTTTGCCCACCAAAGTAACGGTTCCTTTGTCTTTGTTCGCTAACCACTTACCAGCAGTTGCTCCATCATGAGGCGCTACAGGCTTACCGCAAGCGAAAGTACCACCTTGCCATCCTTCCAAGAAGGTTGAACCTTGCAATTCGTTCTTGAAGGTACCATCAGCTTCGAAGTTGTAGATGTCATCATATTGACAAGCACGCACACCAGTGATTTCTGCTGCAGGAACTTTCCACCATCCGAAATCGCCTTTGGCAGGACCTACCGCCATAGAAGTTTCAACTGGACGCAATTTCCACAATCCTGTTGGATTGATTGCAGGCATTTGCTTGCTCATTTCAAAGTGCCAGTATCCACCGCCAATTGAAATGTCCAAAGACATTTTGTTGCCCGTTACAGATACTTCGTAAGTAATAGAATCTTTTGCATCAGCAGACTTAGCCAACTCACCACCATTAAATACTTTGGCCAAACCAAGGTAAGCACCCTTACCATACACAGTAACAGTTTTGCTGGTTGCATTGTACTTCCAAGTTGCCTTTCCACTTCCATCGTGCGGCGCTGCGGGAGTTCCACAAGCGTTGCTTCCACCCTGCCATCCCTCTAGGAATGTAGAACCCTGGAAATTCATTTTAAAAGTTCCGTCTGCGTTGAAAACGAATTCATCGTCGAACTGACAAGCACGAACGCCAGAAATTTCAGCCGCTGGAACTTTCCACCAACCGTAGTCGCCCTTCGCAGGCCCTACCGCAAGAGAGGTCTCAACTGGCGACAATGTCCATGTGCCAGCGATTTGTGCCAAACTGGTTCCAAAAAGAAAACCAACTAAGGCAAGTGTAGTAATTTTTTTCATCATTTTTTTAGTTTTAATTAGTTCGAATATATAAACGAATCATCTAGTTATAGTATTTTCAACAATAACTTTTTGATAATGTATGAGTGATGTTTGATTTAATTATATGATAATTTCCACAAAAAGACCCTCGTAGCCCCAAAAAGCACGGGTTTCAACAAAAACCAGCGCAACAAGAAGGTCTAATTGTCATAAGATTGTCATAAAAAAATAAATGCCTCAATACAACCACGCGCTTTGTAGTTACAGCATTCCTAGAGTCAAATACACTTCTGCGTTTAACTTTGTCGCCTCCTACTCCGATTACGAAATGATTATCCTCCCTATCTCGTTCCGCGCCTTAATAAAATCCAAAGATTTGTTTACTGCAATCCGATGAATCCAAGTCCCTAACTGCGCTTTCCCCTCAAACTGACTCTGTTTATTGTAAACGGTTAAAAACACATCTTGCGTCACTTCTTCTGCATCTTCCACATTCCGCAAATAATACAGGGAGATGTTGAACACGCGTTCGCCAAACTGTTTGTATGTATCTTCTAAATTAAGCAAGGGAATTTTGGTAGGGGTTAGACGACAGAAATTGAGGAATTGACCCTTGGGTTTGAAATATTTACGTCTGGGATAAAATTGGATTGATATGAGTAATTACTGAAAAAGCGACCCATTGACAAACACTTGATGACAATGATTTTGGCCCATGAAATAGGGGATGGCTTGAATGGCGTCTGGGGTTTTGGTGGTGAAGAAGTTGGCGCGCTGGCCTGCGGCCAGCGTGCCAACTTCATTTTCGGAACGCAGCGCTCGCGCTGCGTTCCGACTAATTGCACAAAATGCCTCCGCCGGCAACAACTTCATCTGCGTGCATCCCAATGCCCAAACAATCTGCAAACTGGCAATCGGACTACTGCCAGGATTGAAATCCGTAGCCATCGCAAACGGCAAACCTGCATCAATCAAAGCCCTTCCCGGTGCATACGGTATCCCAAGAAAATAACTCGTCCCCGGCAATCCCACCGGCACAGTACCCCCATAAACCTCGTCCATCGAACCCCTTAATAAACCAACCTCAACCTCACTGCAATGCTCCAAATGATCCGCACTCCAACTGCCATTGGCCACCGCCACCTGCACTCCACCCGTTAACCCCAACTCATTCGCATGAATCTTCGATGGCAAACCCATCGCCGATGCCGCCTTCAAAATCCTATCCGTCTGCTCCACCGTAAAAAATCCCCGATCGCAAAACACATCAATATGATCCGCCAACCCCTCAGCCACAACCTTTGGCAACATCTCATCCACCACCAAATCTACATAGGAATCCGGATTAGATTTGTACTCCATCGGAATGCCATGCGCACCCAAAAACGTAGCTTTTATCAAAATATCAAACGTCGATTTTAACCGTTTAATCACCCGCAACATCTTCAATTCCGAATCCACCGTTAACCCATATCCACTCTTTATCTCCACCGCCGTAGTCCCGTGCGATATCATCACACGCAAACGCTGCGCAGCCTGTTCATACAACAAATCCTCATCCATCGCCTGCAACTTCCTGGCCGAATTCAAAATCCCACCCCCCGCAGCCGCAATCGCCTCGTAACTCTCTCCATTGATGCGCATCTCAAACTCCTCATGCCTCGGTGCCGCAAAAACAATGTGCGTGTGCGAATCCACCAAACCCGGCAACACCTCAACCCCGCCCAAATCAACCAATTCCGTACCCAACTCCGCCGCCAATGAAACCAAAATCGAATTGCGGTCCGATGCCTTTAACCCAGAAAACTGAGAACCTATCCCGGCATCGCCATAACTCCCTTCATCGCCGCCCAAAGCCAAAATCCGTCCGCCCTCAACCCACATCCATGCGTTAGAAAAACCCTCAACTTGAGCCATTTCCGACCCACAACTGTAAGCACCATTCGTAGCCGCTACACCCCACATCCGAGAAATACCATGAAATAATTTGCGCATCACTTACAAATAACGCAATTTTGAAAGGATGACGCCCGAGAAATTGTTGCAAAAATTGCAAATTCCACCAAATATTCACCCAACCGCCTTCGTCGCCCCCAACGCAACAGCCATCGGCGATGTCACCATCGATGCAGATGCATCGCTCTGGTTTGGGGCAGTTCTCAGAGGCGATACCGACACCATTCGCATCGGCGAAAGAACCAATATCCAAGACAATGCAGTGATTCATGCCGACCCCGGAGCGCCTTGTACCATTGGCCCCGACTGCGTTATCGGCCACACCGCAATCGTCCACGGAGCCACCCTCTCTCACCACGTCCTTATCGGCATGCATGCCACCGTCCTAAACCACGCCCAAATCGGAGAATATAGCATCATCGGCGCCAACGCCATGGTCCCCCAAGGCATGATCATCCCCCCGTATTCCCTCGTTCTCGGCACTCCCGCAAAAATCGTAAAATCGCTCGGCCCCGAAGTGGAAGCTCAAATCCAAAACAACGTGGACGAATATGTGCTGCGGGCAAAAGCGTATAAATTGCATTTTACCAACACCAATGCGGAATGATATTTGATATTTAAGCACCGCAACCAAAACCCATGGCACGCCGCACCAAATACTTCTACAACCCCAAATCGCTCAGCTTTGAGAAGGTCTCAGACCATCGAAGCTATGTGCTTTGGCGAAGATTTGGCGCAACCTCCCTTTTCGTGGTCCTTGTGGTTGGCCTCAGCTTTATCATCAGCCACTTTTACGTTCGATTCAACATGCTCCCGGGTCAGCAAAACAATTTTGCCGTGCTTCAGGAACTCGAAACAACGAACCGACAAATTGAAGAATTCGAAAAACGCCTTCAAGACCTCGAAGACAAAGACATCAATATCTACCGGTCGATTTTTAACGTCGCACCGCCCAAACCGACCGATTTCCGCGGAAAAGACTACGCAGAACTATCAAAACTGCCCAACGGAAAACTCCTGCAGCGCATCAAAGAAAAAGCCGATCAACTGCAAGCACTGGCCGAAGCCCAAGAAGCCAGCTTCGTTAAACTGCAAAAACTCTCCAAAAACAGAATTACCGCGATCGACGCGATTCCTGCAATTATGCCCGTTGCTAACAAAGACCTACGTCAGCTCGCCAGCGGATTCGGCTATCGCAGAGACCCCTTCTATCACACCCCCTCTTTCCACCCCGGAATGGACTTCACCGCCGCAGTGGGCACCGAAATTTACGCAACCGCAAACGGAACTGTTTCGCTGATAAAAACCGAACCCTGGGGCTATGGAAACCACATCATCATCAATCACGGCAACGGCTACACCACTTTGTACGGACATTTGAGTCGATCCATCGTAAGACCCGGCCAAAAAATCAAACGCGGCCAACTCATTGGTTATGTAGGTAATACAGGTCGTTCCACCGGCAGCCACCTCCATTATGAGGTCCGCAAATTCAACAATCCACTCAATCCCGCTTTCTTCTATCGAAACGACTTAACCGACGAACAATATCAGCGGATGATAGAACTTTCACAGCGCGAAGCCACCCGTTTCGATTAACCCAAAAAACAGGACGATTTTCTTCGATTTGATACTAATTTAGCCACAGCAAAACAGCCCATGGAAACCGTGAATCAATCCAACTCTTTGAACAGCGACGCCTCAAACGCTGAAGGCACGTCGATGCAAAGCACCCTGCAAACCAAAACATATTTAAAAATTGGCGAAGCGTCCAAAATCATTGGCGTTCCGGCAAGCACTTTGCGATTTTGGGAGAAGCAATTCCCTCAAATTAAGCCCATGAAAAACAAAAAAGGCGACCGTTTCTACAACGCCAAGGACATGGAGGTACTCAAAGAGATTTATTATCTTTCACATAGCAAAGGCGTGAGGCTGTCCCAAGTTTCCAAAAAAGTGAAGCGAGACGATGCCGGAATCACACCCCAAGCCGAGCTAATTGCTCAACTGAGAAACTTCAAAGAAAAACTACTTAAACTCAAGGAACAACTGGAATGACAAGGCCTGCAAGCAATATCGGATGGATCAAATACCCCATTGCGATGTGCTTGTTTACCAACTTTTCTTCCCTCTTTGCCTCGCCCCATTTGAGCGATTCGATGCCGGCCTTTGAGTACAAATTCACCCACCCCATCCCCTACAAAATTGTCTTCGAAACCCCCGCTTGGGACATTCACCGAAGTGCTAGGCCAGAAACTTTTTGCATTTTTCGCAACTACGCCACCGGCACTGGTTTGCAAGACCTAAACATCGCCCATTATCAAGGTCGTTTTCGGTGGGATTTTGAGACCAAAGGCGCCCGTGAATGGTCGGACTGTCGCCTGATGGGCCATTACCGCATGCAGTTACAAAAAGAATTGGGGATCGCTGTGGGTTTGGGTGTGACAGCCTCGCGGTTTTTGGAAACCAATGCCACGACATCCCCAACGCCGATCGGACCTCGATTTTTGGGTTTGCATGGATTTGCGCCAATCACTCAAATATCAATGCAGTATTCTAACAACACCGCCGGCGATTTTATTGGCAGTGTGAGAATATCGCTCTCGCCTGGAAACGATGGGAATGGATTTATACTGGGGATGTTCGATCGTTCGGATTCTGGAATGATGAGTAATGCTCCAATCGTTTGGAATGAATCGCAACTGATATGGCTGCCCAAAGTGACGAAAGGAAGCGGTCGGCCTTACGCGAAAGTTTGCAGTAACCCAGCACAAAACTATATGGAGGCGGGATTTATCTATTCGGGATCGTTGCTCCCCAACACATTCAAAACATACACAGTGATTCTGGGACTTCGGACCTCTGAAACCCCTGCTTCACTACAAATTATTAAATATTGGAAATCATGGAGCGGAGGGATAAAAGTGCAATGGCACCAACAATTGGGTTGGCAAAGCGCAATGCAAATCAAAAAAAGCTGGTAATTTTATTAGCCACGGGGTTGTTTTTTACTGCGGTTTGCGGGCAAACGCCTGACCTCAACTGGAACAACAGCGGAGCACAAGGATTGGCGCTGTCCGACAGTTTAATTCATGTCAATGAGATTACCGCCGAGGAACTCATACGTCACCCCTTATTGACCCAAGACGAGGGCTTATCGATTATCCAACATCGAACCCAATTTGGGGAAATTTTGGAATTAATGGAGTTACAGCAATGTCGTTTCACCACAAATCGACTGATAGAATTGCGACCTTATTTAATTTTTTCGCCGTCTACAAAACTGGCTCGGGCGGCTTGGCTGCAAGAATTGAGATCGGCAAAAGGCAATCACAGTTACAGCAATACGTATTATCCGAATCGACTGAAATCG
>CAMBTR010000050.1 GCA_945870885.1 Chryseobacterium gleum
GAGTATGTTGCAAATCACAAAATAATATTACTTTTGCTCACCATGAGTGAAATCAATCAGCAAGTAGAACAGGTTTTGGAGACCATGCGTCCGTATTTGCATGCTGATGGCGGAGATGTGGAATTGGTGGAAGTGAGTGAGGAATTAGATATCGTTCTGAGATTGACAGGCGCTTGTAGCACTTGTAGCATGAGCGAAATGACAATGACAGCGGGGATTGAAGAGAGTTTGAGAAGAGCCATTCCAAATATTGGAAAAATTACCGCATTAAAAAATTAGTCATGCTTACCCGCCTTTGGATTGCCTTAAAAAATTGGGGTGCATCGGAGGGCAAGCCATTTTTGGGCATACAGGCCTTGGGGATTCCGGTTGTGGCTTTGGTTTTTTTGACGATTCGCGCACAGTTTCATAATGTTACAAGTTTTAATCTTGTGTTATCTGCAGCGCCGCCGAATTGGGATTGGATTGTCGCCTGTTTGATTTTAATCGTTTATGCCGCTGATTTTATCTCTGATGCGATTGCTTGGGATAGAATCGGCGTGAAATTTGCTACTTGGCAGTTTGTCTTGGCGGTGGGGTGGATTTTGTTCGGCAGTTTTATCCTTTTGATGCTGACGGTTGTTTTGCCGGTTTTGGGTTTTGGTACTTTCAATATGAAGGCTTTCCTCGATTTGCTATGGAGCCTTCGCTATTTGGTTTTGGGTGGTTTGATGTACAGCTATTTCAAATGGCGTGGCGGTTCGATGCTCGCTTACTTTGGCCCAGTTTTGATAGCTTTCGTCTTTGCTGCTGCCGTGTTTCGTGGTTTGCCATCCGCCGATTTTATCGCTTTCTGGCTTCAAGGATTTTGCATCTTCCTGTTCAATATTTTGTTGATGCAATACTTCGAAAAAGACAAAGACGCGGTATCGAAAACGCCCAATTTGTGGCTTTTGAAGTGGAGCAGAATCATGCCGATGGTCACCAGTTTGCTGATTCTTTTGATCGCCGCCAGTTGGGTACTCAATGATTTTAACGGTAATGGTTTTGATGGAAATCGGTTTGGTACAATTCTATTGTTGTCGATCTATGTAATGATGTTCATTTTCCCATCGCCGTTTAGATTTGCCCGTTGGTATCGCGTTTTGATCGATGGGGCTTTGGTGCTGTGGCTAATTTAAGCTGCGCGATGTTTGGCTTTTGCAGCCAAGTGGAGCAATAGGAATCCCAGTGCTGCGGCGGTGGTGCTCGCAATCAAAATGCTGATTTTCCCAAGGTCAATTTGCTGGGTATCGGTAAAGGCTAGGTTGTCGACGAACATCGCCATCGTAAAGCCAATTCCCCCTAAGATTCCGGCGCCTAGCAGCATCGTTTTGCTAATGCTTGTTGATAAGCTTGCTATACCCAATCGTATCGCCAACAGGCTAAATAGCACGATTCCTAGGGGTTTGCCAATCAGAAGGCCAAAGAAAATGCCTAGACTTTCCGGGGAAAACAGAGCGCCTGTCATTTCGGTGTTGATGGCAATGGCCGTATTAGAAAGTGCAAATAATGGCAAAATAATGTAGGTTACGGGCCACTGGATTTTGTGTTCGATGCGATAGGAAAGGGTGGAGGGGCTTCCGGATTTAAATGGGATGGCAAAGGCAAGGATTACGCCGGCCAAGGTGGCATGGATGCCGCTGTGTAGCATGCAGAACCAGAGTAAAAAACCGAGGATTAAATACACCCAAAAGTTCTCATTCCCCTTGCGATTTAATAAATATAGGGCGGCGCAAATGAGGGCAGTGAGTATCAAATACAATCCCGAAAATCCATTGCCGTAAAATATTCCAATCACAACGATGGCGCCGAGATCATCTATGATCGCAAGAGCGGTTAAAAACACTTTGAGTGCTGGAGGAACTCTATCGCCCAACAAACCCATGATTGCAATGGCAAAAGCTATGTCGGTTGCAGTTGGAATTCCAACGCCAGAGATGGATTCGGGGTGATTGAAATTGAATAGGAGGTAAACGAGTGCTGGGAAAATCATTCCGCCGAGGGCTGCCATTACGGGGAGCATTGCACGTTTACGACTGCTGAGTTCGCCAATGTATAGTTCTCTTTCGATTTCGAGTCCAACCAAGAGAAAGAAAATGGTCATCAAGGCCTCGTTGATCCAACCTGTGAGGCTGTGTTTGAGGTGAAATCCACCCCAGTTGCTGCCGATTTCAGTTTTCCAGAACGATGTATATTCTTCGGCGATCCCAGAATTGGCAAGTAGTAAAGAAGTAATGGTGGTAACAACTAGGAGTATTCCTGCCGACTGTTGACTTTGGAAGAATTCTCTAAATAAAGCGGTTAATCTGAAGGTGTTATTTGGTTTTTGAGGGTGATTCATTGGTTGGTCTTGCTGATTACTGAGAAATTGATTCGATACGGTCTTTCATTCCTTCTAGCCAGTGTTCTGCGCATCGTGCTTCGTAGATATCTGTATGTCCAACCAAGAGTAGATTGTCGTTCCCGGGTTTGCGGTAGGTGAAAGTGGCATTGCCGTTACAAACATGACAGTTTGCTTTTACTTCGATTTTTTGGGTGGCCAATTTTTTGAGCGCAGCCATCGGACCAAAATCTCTTGCCATATAGTCTTTGTCGAGCCCGGCCGCCACCACCTTGATCTGGTTCATCATCAATTCGCCTATCACTTCGACAATGAATGGTCCAAAAAATTGGACCTCGTCTATGTAGACTTCCTTGGTCATTTCATTGATTAACGGATAGATTTCTTCTGCTTTTGATATTCGATGGGCAAGCATTTGAATTCCGCTGTGCGTGTTGATAGTAGTGGCATTGTAGCGTTTGTCGAGCAGGGGTTTTACGGCCAATTTCTCCTCGGTAGAACACATGCTTTCGTTGTATAAACCAATCAACTGAGTGGTTTTTCCTGCAAACATGCAACCGTGGATAAGTGTAAATTCTCTCATGACAAAATTTCAAAGGCTGTTGTAACTTGCCGCTATCAATGGAAGCAAATAAAACTCCCCTGTTAGAAGTGCTAAATAACTTAGCAAGTATACATCATGAAGTGCGAAACGACCAAACCCAATTGTTAGATATTGAGAAGTTGGGGAAGTTGAAATTGTTGGCAGCTCAGTTGTACATGGAAGTGGATATTGAGTTGCTTTCTATGGAGTTTCCTGAGTTACAAGAAACGGATTCTGAATTGAGTTCAGATGCTCCAATTTATTCGGATATTGAGCCTACATCGGACCTGGTCATTGATATGTTCGTTCCGGAGGAAGAAATTGTAAATATTGAATTGCCTTTTGCAGAAATCGCAACTGAGATTACTGTTACTGATGAAATTTTGGCGACGCCGGAAGTTTTGATGGATGAGATTGAGGTGGTCGAAGAAATTGTGTTGGTTGAGGAGATTGAGAAAATTAAGGAAATTGTGGCGGTCGAGGAAACTGTAGCTATGTTAATAGAAGAGGTTCAAATCACGTCGCCGGAATCGATTCCAGCAGCGGCGATTGAGCCGGTTGACAAGGGTTCGAGTGCGCACACTTTAGCCGGAATCATTGGTCAATTTCCGCTGAGTAGGAGGTTTGAATTCTCTAACATCCTTTTTGGGGGTGATATGGATAATATGGGTTTGTTCGTCCAAGAAATTATAGATGCGCCCAATGCGGCGGCGAGGGGGGATGTTTACGATCGTTGGTATGAACAAAAACAATGGCGTAGAAGGGATGAATCTGCAAGTGATATGTGGCGGATGATTAAGCGAATCTTTACCCAATAAGCCAACTGCATTCGGCGACTTTGGTGGCCAGCAATGCAGAAGTTTATTCGATCCAATCCTTTTTTTATTCCCCTGTTGGGGCTATTTACCGGCTATGTCTGGAACCGGATGGGTTTTTTTAATCCTCAATTATCGGTTTTTGGAGCCCAATGCCATCTGCTATCGCTGATCGCTCTGTGTCTTGGTGGACTACTTTACTTTTGGATGTATAAACCCAAATACCGAAAGTGGAATCCTACCATTCGCATGATTTCTCTATTTTGGTTGCATTGTGGGGTGGCATTGTGGTTATTCTCAGGGGTTAATTCAGTAGATGCTTTGCCATGGGAATCTCAGAAAGTTAAGGGTTGGGCGTTAATTGAAGTCAGGGATAGTTTATTGCCGACAAAAAAAGGTGCTGGAATCGTTTATTGTATCGGTTGGAAAGGTCAGAATGGTGGTGTTTACGATGCATCGCTGGCCTTGCGATGTGTTTTGTATAGAAAAGATTCTTCAGAAACGATAAGGGTGCCGCAAGCGTTAAGAAAGTATTGGATCCCTACGGATTTGATACATTCTTATTCGGAGCCTGAAGTTCCATTCGATCCCAATTGGCGCAGAATTATGCGAACGCTGGGCATTCATGGGCATGTGAGATGGGACGCGGATGTGATTTTGTTAGAGAATGAGCCTATCAGTGATTGGTTCACGCCAGTGTATCGTTGTAAAAATCAGTTGTTGTTTTGGATTCGAAAAGTGCTTTATGCCCAATTGAATGAGACTAATGCGGGTTTGACCTATGCGATGCTGGTGGGTGATAAATCGGGGCTTGATGTAGTGATAGAAAAGCAATTTGGGATTAGCGGTTTACTTCACGTTCTGGCTGTTTCGGGGATGCATGTTTCGCTGATTATGGGGGCATTACTTTGGTTGGTCACGGGGTTTGGATATCAGGGGCGGCCAACAATAAAAACCTTGTTTTTGTTGTTGGCCGCCGGGTGGTTTTATGCCTTTTTAAGCGGTAGCTCCGCATCTGTTATTCGAGCAATGATTGGCGCTTCTTGGGTTTGGTTGGGGAAATTTGCAGTGCATCGCCGACAAAAACTGACGCATGTTTTGTGTGGTTCAGCCTATTTACAATGGATTTCAGATCCCTACATTGTGGAGCAATTGGGGTTTCAACTCAGTTATTTGGCGGTGCTGGGTATAGCGACCTTACATTCTCGTTGGATGGACCTTTATGAGCAGCCCTCCTCAGTTCTGAATGCCGTGATTTCTAGCCTAAGCCTTACCCTAAGCGCAACGCTGTTTACTTTGCCCTTGATTTTATTTCAGTTTGGGGCCTTTCCGACATGGTTTTTATTGGGGAACTTGTTTTTATTGCCCCTATTTTCATTGATGGTTTATCTGTCTTTGATTTGCCTTTTGTTGGTTTGGGTACCCTTTTTATCCGATTTCCTTTTTGGATTCCTTGATCTGATAGTTCACTGGGTTTTGCAGTTGTTAGGTTTGTTTGAACGTCTCCCATTGCCACAGTTGCAAACGCTGCAGTTGGGCTTTGGCTCCCTGATTTGTCTAATGGTTGTCGTTTTTTTTATTGATCGATATTTTATGATGCTGACCCAAATCGACAATCGCTCCGAAGCGGGGTTGAAGCGAAAGATTGGTATGTCAAAGATGGGAATCGGGTTTGGATTGATGTTGTTTTTGCTGGTTCATGAACTGGAAATTCAATCGAATTATGCTCGTACGGAATCCTTTGTCGTAAGTCATTATCAAGAATCGTTTACCATTGATAAATTGGGACAAATATTGATCGTACAGGGCGAGATTTATCATGAAAAAACGCAACGGCGAATCATGGAGAAACTAAAAAATTACACACATCAAATGGGAATTGAAAAAATAGAATGGAGGCATCGTGGTCGTGACTCGCTTTGAATTGAATTGAGGCGCTCAAGAATCAAAAAGTTAGGATTCATTGCTTGTGATGTAACTTTGTAAAATGAGTTCATTATTGCTCACCCAAGTGGAAGGTCGTATTGCGACATTAATTCTCAATCGTCCGGAGAAGAGAAATGCATTAAGTCCGGAATTGGTTTCGGAGATGACGGCCGCAATGGTCTCTGTAAATGCGAATGATGAGATAAGAGTTGTTGTGATTCGCTCGGCCGACAAGCCTTTTTGTGCCGGGGCTGATTTGTCGTATTTGGCAAAATTGCGTGATTTCTCTTTGGAAGAAAATGAAGCCGATTCGCAGTCGTTAAGAAGATTGTTCGATTTGATTTATTTATCGCCCAAGATTGTGATATCTCAGGTAGAAGGTCCTGCGCTGGCTGGTGGTTGTGGTTTGGCGACATTGGCTGATTTATGCGTTGCGACCCCTGATGCTACATTTGGATATACGGAAGTGAAGATTGGTTTTATCCCAGCGCTGGTTATGGTGTATTTGCGTGAAAAAATTGGTGGCGGCATTTTGAGGGATTTGATGTTAACGGGCCGAGTGCTAAAGGCGGAAGAGGCGTTTAATTTGGGTCTGGTGCAGCGATTGGTTTCTTCTGATGCCATCGATAATGTTGTGAATCAGATGGCGAAGGAACTTTGCGAAAACACATCGCAGGAGGCTATTACTTCGGTAAAGGGGATGTTGCGAACCATTCCGGGCATGACTCGCGATGAGGCTCTGGATTATGCCGTCAAACAAAATGCGGTTGCCCGAGGTAGTGTTGACTGTAGGAAAGGCATCGATGCGTTTTTGCAAAAGCAACCTTTGAAATGGTAGTTGATTTAGAGAGATGAGAATCGTAGATACCCACTGTCATTTGTATAGTAAAGATTTTGATGAGGATCGCGCTAAGGTGATTGCTCTTTCCATACGAATGGGCGTGGATAGGATATTGCTACCCAATGTGGATCTAGATACGGTGGATGGAATGCATGATTTGATGCGAGATTACCCGGAAGTTTGTTATGGCATGATTGGGTTGCATCCTTGCGATGTTGGAGAGGACTGGGAGCGAGAATTGTCAGTGTTATTAAATCTTGCCGATACGCATACATACTGCGCGGTAGGTGAAATCGGTATTGATTTGTATTGGGATAAAACAACCCAGGGCATTCAAGAGTTGGCATTTATCCGTCAGGTAGAATTTGCATTGTCCAAAGGTTTGCCCATCGCTATCCATTCTCGAAATGCTACGCATCGAATCATAGAAATATTAAAGTCGTACAAAGGAAAAGGGTTGCGTGGGGTGTTTCATTGCTTTTCAGAGAGCTACGAATTGGCGCAAGAAATAATCAAATTGGACGGTTTTCTTTTGGGGATTGGCGGTGTTTTGACTTTTAAGAATTCAGGTTTGGGTGAGGTGCTCGCGAAGATTGAAATGGAACATATGATTTTAGAAACCGATAGCCCTTATTTGTCGCCTATGCCCCATCGTGGCAAAAGAAATGAGCCGTCATATACTCGTCTCGTTGCGGAGAAATTGGCTGACGTAAAAGGTGTTTCTTTGTTTGAGGTGGCTGAAGTAACCACTAGGAATGCGGAAAGGTTGTTTGGAATTTGAATCTTTTGTTGTTAGATAGATGACAAAAATCATTGTCTGTAATAGATGTTTGGCGTAATTTTATAACTTCAAATCGCAACGCATTGGAAAAGAAAGAAACCGATACCACTAAGCTTCAGAAGCAAGTGAAATTGCTGATTTGGAGCGTTTCTGGAATTCTGGCAGTTGTGTTATTGATTTCTGTGTTTTGGTTTGTTGGACAGGATATAGCGGTGGAAGATTTGGATCAGGGTAGTGGGTTGAATCAAGATTTGAATCAAGATAGTATTGCGCCGGTTGACTTCGCTCCATTGGATACTGTATCAGATTTATGGACTGCCCAGGATTTGAGTTTGGTTCAAGGTGCTGAGAAAGAGATGGTTGAATATGGTAGAGAATTGATTGCTAATACCGCCAATTATCTGGGTCCACAGGGTAGCGTTGCTCATATTACCAATGGGATGAATTGTCAAAACTGCCATTTGCAAGCGGGGAATCAACCCTATGGAATCAATTTTGGTTCATCGTGGAGTACTTATCCGAAATTCCGACCACACCGTCCTCGCGGCGAAAGTTCGGAGGATTTATTTATGAGAGTTTCGAGTTGTTTTGAGCGATCTTTGAATGGCACTTCGCCAGCAAAAGGGAGTAAAGAAATGCAGTCCATTCTGGCTTATATCAATTATGTGGGTGGTAATGTCCCCAAAGGAGAGAAGGCCAAAGGTTCAGGTATTTACGAGGTGCCTTTATTGTCAAGGGCGGCAGACCCAATCAGAGGGAAAATGATTTATGCCAAAAAATGTGTAAGTTGTCATTTAGAAAATGGTGAAGGCCAGTTGGCTGCAGATGGTAAATCTTATCAGTATCCACCGCTTTGGGGTTCACATTCCTATAATTCGGCGGCTGGTCTATTTCGATTGTCTAAATTTGCTGGGTATGTGAAAGCGAACATGCCTCAGGGTGCAACTTATAGGGGTCCACTATTGAGCGACGAAGAGTGTTGGGATTTGGCGGCTTATGTCAATTCGCAACCCCGTCCGTCCAAAGACCTAGGTAAAGAATCGCCCCTATTGGAAGAGAAATTATTTGATTATCCATTTGGACCGTATGCCGATGGGTTTTCTGAAAAACAACATAAATACGGACCGTTCAAACCCATCAAAGAAAAAAGTAAACTATGAAAATAGAACAAATTTATACCGGTTGTTTGGCACAGGGTGCTTATTATATTCACAGTGGTGGTGAGGCTATTATTATTGATCCGCTTCGCGAAGTACAGCCCTATTTAGATCGTTTGGAAAAGGACGGTGTTGTATTGAAATACATTTTTGAGACGCACTTTCATGCGGATTTTGTGAGTGGTCATTTGGATTTGAGCAAAAAAACTGGCGCGCCCATTGTATTCGGACCTACTGCCTCGACTTCGTTTGATTGCATCATTGCTGAAGACAATCAAATCTTTACGGTGGGTGATATTGAAATTCGAGTTTTACATACACCCGGACATACGATGGAAAGTACTTGTTACTTGCTGTTGGATGCCAACGGGGCACCTCACAGTTTGTTCAGTGGAGATACCTTGTTCCTCGGCGATGTAGGTCGTCCTGATCTGTCCCAAAAAGCAGCAACCATCACCCAAGAAGAATTGGCTGGAATGTTATATGATTCTTTGATGAACAAAATCATGCCTTTGCCAAATGAGGTGATGGTGTACCCTGCACATGGCGCGGGTAGTGCTTGCGGGAAAAACATGATGAAGGAAACGATGGACTCGTTGGGGCATCAAAAAGAAATGAATTATGCATTGAATCAGCCATCGAAAGAAGCTTTTATTGAAGCGGTATTGGATGGATTGTTGCCTCCGCCAGCGTATTTTCCTATGAATGTTGCAATGAATAAAACGGGCTATGAGTCGGTGGATGTGGTGATGGGCAATGGGATGCGGCAATTAGAGGTAGATGCGTTTGAAGTGGCAGCGGAATCTATAGATGCAGTGATTTTGGATACACGCGCGCCCGGCGAATTTGCCAAAGGGTTTGTGCCGAGAAGTATCAATATTGGCATTGATGGACAGTTTGCACCGTGGGTTGGTTCGGTAATTGGGGATGTTAAAACTCCGATATTGTTAATTACAGCGACAGGACGGGAAGAAGAGACGGCGATGAGATTGACACGTGTTGGGTTTGATCATTTGTTGGGGCATTTAAGTGGGGGTTTTGAAACTTGGGCGGCGTCTGGAAGAGAAGTGGATACGGTAAATCGTATTTCACCACAGACTTTGGAGGCAGAATGGAATAAGGAAACCTATGTTTTGGATGTTCGAAAAGAGACAGAATATGCGGCTGAACATATAGACGAAGCCTATAATAAGCCCTTGGATTGCATTAATAGCTGGTTCATGGAAATGGATGATTCTAAGCCATTTTACCTGCATTGTGCGGGAGGTTACAGGAGTATGATTACAGCCTCAATATTAAAATCTAGAGGGGTTCACAACTTCAAGGAAGTGGATGGGGGATTTGCGGCTATTGCAAAAACTCAGTTACCTAAAACAGATTTTATGTGCCAGAGTAAATTGCAGAAATTGTCTTGATTGCTGCTACTTGGTTGTTGTGGGACGCTAGCAGAAACGCCGAAGAATCATTAGGGTTTATCAAACTCCCGTTTCACGATTCCCGTAAGGAATGGGAGTTTGAACCTGCTTGGTAATACCCATAAGATCAATTCGCTGATGGGATTGAATCGGTGAGGTCGCTTCTTTTGGAATAACTTATTCAAACTTTTGCGAGCCACATCCTGCGGTAATAATTGTGTGATTCTACCCAACCATCCCTGTTTTAAAATACGGTCTACTACTGCATCATTCGTTGGCATTGCCCCCGGGTTGATCACGCTGAAGAATACATTTGAATCCCTGTATTCCGCACTCATCCCCTTGGTGAATGAATCTACAAACGCCTTTGATGCAGGATATACCAATTTGTAACCCACCGGATTAAAGGCGGCCAAACTAGATATGTTTAATACAAAACTCTGGGTTTGACTCGTGAGGTTGGGTATCAATTGTCGCGTGAGAACAGCGACTGCCATTATATTCAATTGGATGATCTTGTTGACCAAGTTCACCGGGGCGTCTCCGAATTTCATCGTGCCACCAATCCCCGCGTTGTTTATTAAAAGGAAAACTGAATAGGTTTCGTTGATCGTTTTAGTAAATGAGATCACATTGTCGTAATCCGATAAATCCACTTCAAAAAAAACCGATGATGTATTATATGTGGTAATGATTTCGTCGTTTAACAAATGAATGTCTTCACCTGGAAGGCTGACAAGAATGGTGTTGATACCTCTTGAGCCCAATTCAAGCGCGAAGGCTCTGCCAAGGCCTTTGCTTGCGCCTGTTACAATTGCGAATTTTTTCATTTACCTATTGCTCATCCAAGAAGCCAATCTCTTACCCCGATTACACAGGCAAACACTGAGAAATTCCGATGCACTTGAAATGCGACGCAAATTAACACTAGGAAATCTAAATGAGTTGCGATAATCCGTAAATTTAATATTCGGGATTTGTGATAATTAATAATTATTTGAGAAGCCCGTACTTCCAAATCCCCCATCGATGCAATCGATATCGAATAGAGACACCCAAACATCCCAATCCATAAATCGCGCTGTTATGAAGATTGATTGAACTTGCTTCGGGGAAATACTTGGTTGGACAGCTTACCTCGCCAATCTTGAATCCAGCATCTACGCATTGTGCCATAATCTGATTGTCGAAAATGAAGTCGTCCGAATTCAAATCCCAACGAATGGACTCTAAAACCTCTCTCGAAAATGCGCGGTAACCCGTGTGGTATTCAGAAAGTTTTTGGTTGATGAATATGTTTTGAATCAAGGTGAGGATCCGATTGGCTATGTATTTCACCATGGGCATTCCACCCTCTAACGCTCCCTTGCCTAGAATACGAGACCCCAATACCACCGGGTAAATATCAGTGGCGACCAGATGAGCCATGGCGGGGATCAGCTTTGGCGTATATTGATAATCTGGATGGAGCATAATGATGATGTCTGCCCCCAAATCCAACGCCTTGCGATAACAGGTTTTTTGATTGCCCCCGTAACCTAGGTTTTTCTCGTGTTGAATTAAATGTTTGATGCCCAACTTCGCCCCAACCGATAAGGTATCGTCGCCCCCCGCATCGTCTACCAATACAACCTCGTCCACGATGTCGAACGGAATTTCACGATACGTTTGCTCCAACGTCAGCGCCGCATTATAGGCCGGAAGAACAACCACAACTTTTTTACCGTGAATCATACTACGAAAATAAGGGATTGCGATTAATGCCCCTCAAATTCAATGCGATATTCCATATAGACTCCCGCCGTCCACCCAAAAAAATCAGGCATCGGGTATTCATTCACTACTTGTAAGGTTCCATAATCGATATTGTATTTCTCCCAAAATTTCTGGGTAATTGCAAATTGGACTTCCACCGATTCCATGAACGATACAATAAGTTGATTCCGTTTCATGTTGAGCATGAGGTTTGTCAATTTCCCCTGACCATTAGAATAATTTCTGATGGCCTGCGCCGCGAAATGCGTCAAAGGGGGCCAAGTATTTGGACTGTCCCACTGTGTTTTCCAGAACACCCGATTTGCGGCGTTTGCAGAAGAATCTTTCGACAGTGGCAAGCAAGGATACACGCCAAATTTCCCGATGTAAGTATTCGATAATCTAAATAAGGCCGTTTTGTTTTGTGAATTATGCTTTGCCAATCCAACAAAATAGGGCATGAATTGGGCCGCGTTGTGATTGAAGTTAATTTCACGTTTTGCTAAGTCGTAATCCCAATACCATCCAGTATGTTTGTCGTAAAATAGTTTGTTTATCAATGCTTTACGCAAATTTCTTCGTTGCCGCCATTCCCGCGATTTTTTGTGCTCCTTAAGGATTTTGTAGCCATTGGCTAGGGTTTTTTCACTCAAATAAAGCAAGCAATTCAGGTCCAATGGGGCGATGCTCATACACCGCGCATTAAACCGTGTGGTGAAATCCCATCCGCTCTCCGCCTCTGCCAATAAGTGGTCTGACAAGAGTATTCCTTTACCTTGTTTTTTGCCTTCCCGACTTATTAACGTATCGCAATTTAACTCAGAATAAATCGAATCAAAGCCTGGGCCCAAACGACCTTTAAGGAACTGAGCAAATCGAAGTAAAAAAGCATCGTTCGCGTTGTTGCCGTAGTGATTCAAATGCAAAGCAGTGGGATTTTTTTGCGCACCATCAATGCCTTTGTATTCTTGTGGTGATAGTCCCAAAGATCGATTTTCCATCCACCAATGATGTTCCTTTTCTAACGCTTTTAGTGCAACGCGCAACCAAGCCGTATCGCCAGTGACGTCGAAAAGATCGTTTACCATCGCCGCGAGTAAGGGTGGTTGACTTCGGTTTGTCATTGAATAACGGTTGGCGTTGGGTACGAAGCCCAATTTGTTTACCAAGTATATTAAGTTGTTGGCATTGTTTATGGCCTGCTGTATGGCAAACTTCTCGTCGGCAGTAGATTCACCGTCACGTTGGGGATGACTTCCATAAGCAAGCAATCCGCAATTGATGAAGTAGCTGTCCCAATAATACATTTCGCGGAACATCTGATTTCCCGCCAATGTTGGTGTAGAATAAGGGTAGGGTAGTCCGATGAAATCGGCCGAATCATGGGTTAATGTACGAACGCTCTTCTTCCAATTTGCAATGTAATATTGCTGCGCTTCGGCGATATAGGGCTC
>CAMBTR010000051.1 GCA_945870885.1 Chryseobacterium gleum
CCTTCCATGGCGTGCATAAAACTGGGTTTAATACCCATCATTTCCAATTCCAATGACCCAGTACCTCCGTAAATAAAAGCGGTACCCAACAAGAAAATGCCCGTTGAGAAGGCGCCCATCAAGAAGTATTTTAACGATGCTTCGTTCGATGCTAAACTTTCTTTCTTTGACCCTGCTAAGACATACAAAGGGATCGATAACACTTCGATACCCAAAAATAGCATTACAATGTGCTGATAGGATATCATCATGAAAGCACCACAAAGGCTGAACATAATTAATCCCAACTGATCGGTTCCTAAATTGTCGTTCTTTCTAAATGCATATACAATCACTGCAGAAATAAATGCTAGCAACGATGCAAACATGTGCTCGGAATAACCGAACAACATCATGTTCGCAGGCACCCATGATTCCAAAATAGCGAAATTGCAAAGACCTTTGGCATGGCAAAAAGAACAAATCGAGGAAGCCACCAAAGCCACCACTGCCAAGTTTGAAAAAGAAGATTCCTTCTTGTTGAGTCCTAAAAACAAAATGACTACGGCGGCGAAAAATGTGATAAATAATGCGATCATGACAATACTCCTTTAGCTTCTGAAACCCATGTAACAATTTGTAATATACTCGAATGAACCACGTCGATGAACAGCTGTGGGACAAATCCAATCAATAATACCGCAACAGTCAAAATTCCAAATGCGACATATTCATTCCATTTCAGCGATAAAACCTCATGCTTACCCTCGCCAAACATACTAAACTGCACCATTCTAAAGATGTAAACTGCACAGAAAATGATGGTCAATCCGGCCAACAATGCCATATTTGGATTGTACATATAAACGGCCTTGAGCAACATGAATTCACCTGGAAAACCATTGGTGAAAGGAACGGCTACCGTACCCAATGCCAAGAGCATGAAGAAAATCATAAACGAGCGATTCGACTTAGCCAATCCACCCAACTCTCCTAGCAAACGTGTTCCAGTGCTCTTTTCGATCAATTCAACAACCAAAAACAGACCAATGACATTCACGCCGTGAACAAACATCTGCAAAACGCCACCTTCTAAACCCTCAGCCGTTAATGTAAAAATTCCCGCAGCGATTAAGGCCACGTGCGACAAAGATGAAAAGGCAATCAAACGCTTCATGTCTTTCTGTCTAATCGCAATCAAAGCGCCATACAACACACCGGCAACTGAAAGTCCAATAATCCAAGGTTGGAAGAATTCGATGCTCTCAGGAGCTAAAGGAAGATACCAACGCAGCATACCGTATAGTCCCATTTTTAGCATGATACCGCTCAACAACATCGAGCCGGCAGCGGGAGAATGGGTATAAGTATCGGCCTGCCAAGAATGGAAAGGCAACAACGGAATTTTCACAACAAAAGCCAACAAAATACCTGCACCGACCCAAATGGATTCGATGCGCGACAATTCAACAGCGCGTAGGGCTTCAAACGAAAATGAGTAATTGGCAGTATGAAGAAACAGGTAAAGCAAACTGGCCAACATCGCCAAAGAACCAATAAAGGTATACAAGAAGAACCTCAACGTGATTTTAAAGGCATTCTCCCCGCTCATTGTCAATGTGATGAAATAAATCGGAATCAACGCAAGCTCCCAGAATATGTAGAACATCAACCCGTCTTGCGCCATAAATACGCCATTCAAAGCGCCCTGCATGAACAAGGTCAACGCGGTTAACTTCACACGATTCTCATCGTCGCGAATACCCGCCATTACAATCACCGGCACCATCAAATTGGTCAGCAACAACAATATGCCCGTAAGGCCATCAAATCCAAGCGTAAAACGAATGTTCTCAGAAATCCAGGTCAGATCAAAAATGGTCTTCCAACCATTGTCGACGCCAAAACGAGTAAAATAGGTATAAAGCACCGCCAATGGAATCAACGATAACAACGTTGAAATCCAAACATTGCTGCGCTTGCCAAGTCCTGCTGTAACCAAGGCCGCGATGATCGGTATAAG
The DNA here is from genome assembly GCA_945870885.1 of Chryseobacterium gleum. Taxonomy (GTDB): domain Bacteria; phylum Bacteroidota; class Bacteroidia; order NS11-12g; family UBA955; genus UBA955. The sequence goes on from CAMBTR010000051.1 coordinate 2,003, forward strand.
TATAATTTCCATGATTAAAACAGATTAAAGGCCAACAATAAAGAAACTCCAATTACCATATACAACAAATAATATTCGATGTTTCCATTCTGAATCTTCGATAGCAATTTACTCAAACCGTATCCACCGGTTCCAACCCCATCCACTGCGGATTTTAACGTTTTCTCATCAACATATTCAGTAATTACATCAGAAGCGGACTCAATTGGCGCAACAAAGGCCATATCGTAGGCTTCGTCCACGTAAAACTTGTTTGCTAACACCTTGCCCATCCCTTGTTGATCCGCATCCGCTTCAGGCACAGAGCCTTTGACAACGTATTTGTTTCTGGTATATAAGAATGCGATAACAAACACAGAGACTGCCATAGCCAACAAAGCGATTTCGGCAGTATGCGATAATTCTATGCCATGTTCAGGATAGATAAGAATTGGAGAAAACTGACCGCCCCCATCAAAACTCAACAAATGATGCAAACCGCCAGAAATTCCCTCACCCAAATAATGAGGCAAATTCACAGCACCACCGATAACAGACAAAACAGCCAACACAAGCAATGGCAATGTCATTAGCAATGGACTTTCGTGAACCTTTTCATAGGCATGATGATGATTTCTGTAGGTGCCATGGAATGTCACAAAGAACATTCGGAACATATAAAAGCCAGTAATACCAGCACTCATCAACGCCAAGCCAAACACGAGTTTGTTGTGGGCGAAGGCCGACATCAAGATTTCGTCTTTAGAGAAAAAGCCCGACAAGAATGGGAATCCCGTAATTGCCAAGGTTCCGATTAAGAAAGTCAGATACGTAATTGGCATTTTCTTGCGCAAACCACCCATTTGACGGATGTCTTGTTCGTGGTGCATGCCATGAATTACACTTCCTGAACCTAGGAATAACAAAGCTTTGAAGAAAGCGTGCGTAATCACATGAAACAAGGCAGCGGTATAGGCGCCACAACCCAAAGCGATAAACATCAACCCCAACTGACTTACAGTACTATATGCCAGGACTTTTTTGATATCGTTTTGCTTTAGACCGATTAATGCCGCCAAAATAGATGTCGACAAACCAATCCACATCACTATTTCATTCGCAAAAGGACTCAAAGCATAAATGGCTTCGGAGCGAATCACCAAATAAATACCAGCGGTTACCATCGTCGCCGCGTGAATCAACGCCGATACTGGGGTTGGTCCTGCCATCGCATCGGGCAACCAAGTATACAAAGGAATTTGAGCACTCTTACCCATCGCACCAATAAACAACAACAATGCGATTGCTGTATTCACATTGAGCGATGTATCTGTGTTGTTAAACACCTTAGAGAATAAATCTTGGTACTCAAAAGTGCCGTAAGTGCTATAAATCAAGAACAAGCCCAACAACAGACCTAAGTCGCCGATGCGGTTCATTACGAAAGCTTTGCGAGCGGCCTTTCCAAAGTCGATATTCTTATACCAGAATCCGATGAGCAAATACGAACACAATCCCACGCCTTCCCAACCAAAGAACAACATCATATAATTGGAGCCCAAAACCAGCACCAACATATTGAATATAAACAAATTCAAATAAGCGAAAAACTTATACAAACCATCATCTTCATGCATATAAGCGATGGAATACATGTGAATTAAAGTGCCTATTCCCGTAATGATTAACGTCATTACCGCAGACAAGCGATCAAATTGAAATGCAAAATCAACGTGTAAACTTCCAACATGTAAGAAGGTAAATAATTTCTGGTGAATGCTTTGCAGCTGCCCAGCTTCGGCGGTCAACAAATTGAAATTCATCACAGCCAAAATAAAAGAACCCAAAACGGCCGCGGTACCTAACCAACCCGAAACCTTTTTTGGCAAGAATCTACCCACCAATCCATTAATCAAGAAACCAATCAATGGTAAAAATATCATTAATGTCAACATACCTCTATCCTTTTAATTGGTCTAAGAAACTCACATCAGTTTTACGCGTATTGCGATACACCAAAACCAAAATAGCCAAGCCTACCGCCGCTTCCGCCGCTGCTACCACCATAATAAAAAACACAAATATCTGTCCGTCGGCATCACCCATATAGGTTGAAAAAGCCGTAAACAACAGGTTCACTGCGTTAAGCATCAATTCGATACACATCAACAAGATGATGGCATTACGACGAAACAACACCCCAAACAAACCTATGCTAAACAACACAGTGCTTAGATAGATGTAGTGGCTGATTTCCACCTGATTAAATATACTTAACAAACTCATGAATTGCCTCCTTCTTCTTTAGGGATTAATACTGCATTGTTCTTTTCTCTCTTGCCCAACAAAACGGCACCTACCATCGCAGCCAAGAACAAAATACCTGTCAATTCGAATGGCACCACAAAACGAGTAAATAATACTTTTCCCAACGCTTTCACCAATCCGATGCCTTCTACTGGGTTCTTTGCAACCGCTTCTCCTGTGACTTGGAAAGCAGCGGTGACAATCAAAAGCATAGAACCGGCGGTAATAGCGGCAGCAATACCCCACCAATTCGATTTCACCGGCTCAGTCTCTTTGCTCAGATTCAAAAGCATCAAAACGAATAGAAACAAAACCATAATGGCTCCGGCGTAGACGATCAAATTAACGACAGCCAAAAACTGGGCGTTCAATAATACATAATGCGCTGAAATCGTAAAGAAAGTAAAAATCAATGCCAATACGCTGTGTACTGGGTTTTTACTTGTCACTACGTACAACGAAGATAAAATCGTGAGAAACGACAATATCAAAAAGGGAATCGGTAAGTTCTGAAACATAGTTATAAAATTAGGACCAGACTTGGCGCTTAGTGATATCAATGCGAGCATCTACTGTCTCAACCAACTTGTCTTTGCCATAAATAAACTCTTCTCTGCCAAATTCCGCATCAACAAGACGATCGGTAAGGAAAATGGCTTCCTTCGGACAGGCTTCCTCGCACAATCCACAAAAAATGCATCGCAACATATTGATTTCGTAGGTTGCTGCGTACTTTTCTTCACGATACAAATGCTCTTGGCCTTTTTCTCTTTCTGCAGCTACCATCGTGATTGCTTCGGCTGGACATGCAACGGCACACAAACCGCAAGCAGTACAACGTTCTTTTCCTTGATCATCTAGCTTTAGCACGTGTTGACCTCGATAAACCTCAGAACGAGAGCGAACTTGCTCAGGATATTGAGATGTCGCTGGTTTGCGAAAGAAGTGCTTGAGGGTAATCCACATACCGCCCAAAATTGCCGGTAGATAAATCCTCTCAGAGAAGGTCATTTTTTTATCCATGACCGGCTGTGAACGATTGGTAAGTTGCTGCATGGTAATTAACTAGCGCTGTTTAGGTGCTTCATTTTTACCTTGTATTTCTTGCGAAGAATACCTGGCTTTTTCATTTTACGAACACTATTCATATTGATGTCGGATACCACAGTTTCACCATCAGACAATTTAATCGTCAATGTTGGATCTTCAATTTTACTGTACGATACCTCCCATTTGCCTTTGCCGATTTTCTTGCAAGGAATGATTGCCATCGTGCTTTGAGAAATCACATACATCTCATCCGCTCTGCCCGTTTTGTCTTGGATGATGGCAGTTTTTGACTTACCCACGCCACCGCAGATTAAGTAAGAACCATTGCAAGAAAGCGGGAACGAATATTTATTCTGCTCTTTTCCTTTGGCCACACCCAATTTCTTGGTCTTATCAGGCTTCACACCTGTTTCACCATCTCTGGTATATACTTGCAATTTGGCTTTCTTATATACCGCAACATCCAAAGAAACCGTCATCGTTACTGGAACAACCGCACAGCTATCACCAGGCATGCGAACCTCATAAGCACCACCCCAGTTCAAACCTTCTCCTTTTGCTGTATTCAATGGAATGCCACTACCAATCAATTCTTCGATGGATGTCATCTTCTTGATTTTGATACAGTTCGATGTTCCTCTCGGACACAACTTGGCAAGATCACAAGCCTTCATTGTGATACCCAATCCGCTGATAAACACCGTGGTGTCGCGTGTACATGTATCCTTGTAAACAGGTTTTGGCTTAGGCTTTTCGATGGGCTTTGGCTTTTCCAAAATGGTAATTTCGACCCTTCTATTTTTGGCTTTCTTCTCTTCTGAAGTTTCTTCTTTTTCACGGGGTTTGGCACGACCAAAATATTGACGCATCATAAAATCGCCTTCAATGTCGTTTTCTACCAAATATTGAAACACCCCATCAACACGGGCTTGAGACAATTTCAAGTTCAATTCATCGTTTCCTGTAGAATCGGTATGACCCGTAAGAATCAAACGAAATTCATCCTTTGTATCTAAAGTGTCTATCAACCGCTTCAATTTTGTGATTTCAGCAGGCTTGATCACCGATTTATTGGTCTCAAAATAAATTTGAACCGCAGGTGAAATTTCTTTCTGCTCATTGGCAGCGGGCTTCTTGGGCTTCGAACCTTGAGCAAACGACTGGACCGACAATAGTCCCAAAACGATTAACGAGAATAACCTTAAATGTTTCATTACAATTTTGGATGCGAAAATAAGTGATTTCATTGATGTTCATACACACAGAATCCACAAATAAGTAACGATTTGATTGTCAATTCTTATATTTGAAATCGATGAAGCACATAACCCACCTTTTCCTATTTATGTCCGCTTTGATATTCCCAAAATTCAATGCATCGGCCCAAGTAGCAAAAACCCAAGTTGTACAACTTTCAGCCACCGCAAATTCAGATGGCAGTATCACGCTAAAATGGCCCAAAGAAACCTATGCCGGCAACTTCAAGGTCTATCACAGAAATTTCGTGCACAACAACAATGTATGGTCTACCGTTGACGCCACGCTCGCCGGAACCGTAAATACTTGGACCGATGCGACAGCCACTGTTGGAACCGACCGTGAATATCTCGTCTTAAAGGTAAACGGAACCAAAACAGAAGCCTGGGGTTACATCTACGCCGGCAACAAATTCATACCCAAAGCCGAAAAAGGTGGAATCATCCTTTTGGTAGATAGCTCGTATATCAAAGCGCTATCGAAAGAAATCAATACGGTTTACACCGACCTATACACATCAGGCTACTTCCCTACCATCATTTTCGCGGGCCGAAAAGAAAAGGCGGAAGATGTCAAAATGAGAATCAAGGCATTTGTCGACAAAGCCGCCATCCGTCCGAAAGCCATTTATATCATCGGACATGTTCCAGTTCCCTATTCTGGCTATTTTTCTAGCAACGGAGATCGTCCGCCACCAGATGGTCACGTAGAAGGCTCAGGAAACCACACCGGCGCTTGGCCTGCCGATTTATACTATGGCGAATTGGAAGGTTTTTGGAGCGATCAAAACGTCACTTGTACCACAGGTGGCGATCCCCGACATCACAATATTCCCAACGATGGCAAATTCGATCAATCTGTGGTCGATAACCCCGTGGAATTGGAAGTGGGTCGCATCGACATGTTCGGTATGGATCAATTTTCAAAAAACGATACATTACTAGTAAAGGAGTATTTGAACCGTGTCCATAATTTCCGCCTCGGAAATATGTCGTTCCGCCGCCGTGGCCTGATCGACAATAACTTCACCGGGTTAAATCTTGCCTCAACGGGATACCAGAACATTCCTTGCTTTGTTGGGCTAGACAGTCTTTCTGATGCGGTGGATTATTTCACCGAGCAAAATAAGGGTTCCTATCTATGGAGCTATGGATGTGGCGCCGGCAGTTACAGTAGTTGTAATGGCATTGGCACCACAACCGATTTTGTAACGAACAAAGGGAAATTCAATAACGCTTTCACGATGATGGCGGGTAGCTTTTTTGGCGATTGGGATAGCAAAAACAATTTGTTGCGTGCCTCTTTGGCATCAGGTTCTTTGGCTTGCTGCTGGGGCGGAATTCCAAAATGGTATTTACATCACATGGCGATGGGCGTAAACATTGGCTACGGAGCAAAAATCACCCAAAACAATCTAAATGATTATTTCAACGGAAACTTCAATGTCGCTTGGAATGGCGTTTTTATTGCTTTGATGGGCGATCCAACCCTTACGATGTTACAAGTGGCTCCTCCCACAAAATTGGTGATTGCAGAAAATCAAGGGTCGACCTTGCTTAAATGGAATGCATCAAAAGAAAAAGTGGATGGCTACGCCGTTTATCGCATCGACGAGACAAAACAAGAATGGAGAGAAATCAGTACTTACTGTCCTTCTTCCGCAAACACAACTACGGATACCATCTATTTCGACTATTGCAAATCAACACCATTGGGCAATAATCAAGGCAAATACACTTACGCAGTGAGGGCTTTTCGATGGGAAACTACAGGCGCTGGATCTTACAGAAACTTGAGTATGGGCGTAGTTGGACAAACGATTACAACCGAAATCAACACAATCAACGCGGCTAGTATCCACTGCTATCCAAATCCAAGCACTGGTCAATTAACCATTAGCGGCTTGTTGGCCTCCTCAAAATGTGAATTATCGGTATTAAATCTATCGGGGCAGTTATTGAAAACCACCACTGCCATTACTTCGGAAGCCGGTGAATGTCAATTGAATTTCAACGACCTATCAGACCAATTATTATTGATTCACATCAATCAAGGTGGCAAAACGTTTACTGAAAAGGTGAATTTGACACACAATTAATTTTCTGTTATCCACCAAGTAATTAAATGCCAACATCAAGCACAATTGGTTATTACACGATTTATTGCCTATTTTCGCGGTTCATTCGATTAATACATACAAAATAACATGACAAATAGTATTCTTTACCTAGTCCCTTTATTGGGCGTTGTTGGCCTCATCGTGATGGCCATCAAAAGTGCATGGGTTACCAAGCAAGATGCGGGCGACGAGAACATGCAGCGATTGGCAGGCTACATTGCCAAAGGTGCCATGGCTTTTTTGAAAGCGGAATGGAAAGTATTAAGCTACTTCGTAGTAATTGCTGGCATTTTGTTGGCATGGTCAGGTACCTTTAAAGGAACTGCTGAGCATCCCATTCACTCTAGCTGGATTATCGCAATCTCTTTTGTAATCGGTGCTGTATTGTCAGCCTTAGCCGGTTACATCGGAATGAATATCGCAACCAAAGCCAACGTTCGTACAACACAGGCCGCTCGTACCAGTTTGGCTCAAGCCTTGAAAGTTTCTTTCAACGGTGGAACCGTAATGGGATTGGGTGTTGCCGGTTTGGCCGTGATTGGATTGGGTTCTTTGTTTATCGTTTTCTTACAAGTATTTCACGTAACTACTGTAAACAGCGACGAGATGAAAACCGCCATCGAAGTATTGGCTGGTTTCTCTTTGGGTGCTGAAAGTATCGCTTTGTTCGCTCGTGTGGGTGGTGGTATTTATACCAAAGCGGCCGACGTTGGTGCGGATTTGGTGGGTAAAGTTGAAGCAGGTATTCCTGAAGACGATGTTCGTAACCCTGCTACCATCGCCGATAACGTAGGTGATAACGTAGGTGACGTTGCCGGTATGGGTGCCGATTTGTTCGGTTCTTATGTCGCTACCATCTTGGCTACCATGGTTTTGGGTCAAGAAATCAACGCAGATGATCAATACAATGGCTTCTCTCCTATCCTTTTGCCAATGGTTATCGCTGGCTTGGGATTGATATTCTCTATCATCGGAACTTGGTTTGTAAGAATCAAAAAAGAAACCGATAGCGTACAAAAAGCGTTGAACTTGGGTAACTGGTCTTCAATCGCATTGACAGGTATCGCTTCCTATTTTGTAGTACAGTTCTTGTTGCCAGAAAAAATGTCTTGGTTTAATCCAGTTCGTGGTGAAGAATTTACCCGCGACGGTGTTTTTGCTGCCATTATCGTTGGATTAATCGTGGGTACTTTGATGAGTATCATCACTGAATATTATACTGCTATGGGCAAACGTCCTGTAATGTCGATCATCCGTCAGTCAGGCACTGGCCACGCTACCAACATCATTGGTGGTTTGAGTGTGGGTATGGAATCTACTGTATTGCCAATCTTGGTTTTGGCTGGTGGTATCATGGGTTCTTACTACTTCGCTGGTTTGTATGGTGTATCTATCGCCGCTGCCGGTATGATGGCGACTACTGCGATGCAGTTGGCCATTGACGCTTTCGGTCCGATCGCTGATAACGCAGGTGGTATCGCTGAAATGAGTCAGTTGCCCGAGGAAGTTCGCGGACGTACAGACAATTTGGATGCGGTTGGTAACACCACTGCTGCAACAGGAAAAGGTTTTGCGATTGCTTCTGCTGCCTTGACCTCTTTGGCTTTGTTTGCTGCATTCGTGGGTATCTCTGGTATCACTGCGATTGATATTTATAAAGCGCCAGTATTGGCTGGTTTGTTTGTGGGTGGTATGATTCCATTCATCTTCTCTTCTTTGGCAATTGCTGCTGTAGGTCGCGCTGCGATGGACATGGTGAACGAAGTTCGCAGACAGTTCCGCGAAATTCCAGGTATCATGGAATACAAAGCACAACCTGAATACGACAAGTGTGTTGAAATTTCTACCAAAGCTTCTATCCGCGAGATGTTGGCACCTGGTGCAATTGCATTGATCTCCCCTATCATTGTGGGTTTCTTGTTCGGTCCTGAAGTATTGGGCGGTATGTTGGCCGGTGTTACTGTTTCTGGTGTATTGATGGGTATCTTCCAATCAAATGCCGGTGGTGCATGGGATAACGCCAAGAAGTCTTTCGAAAAGGGTGTAATGATCAACGGCGAGATGTTCTACAAAAAATCTGAGCCACACAAAGCATCTGTAACGGGTGATACAGTGGGTGATCCTTTCAAGGACACTTCTGGTCCTTCGATGAACATTTTGATCAAATTGATGTCGATTGTTTCTTTGGTTATCGCTCCTTTCATTGCAGGTAAAACTTTCGGTGAACGTCCTAACAACGGACAAGGCGCTGCTTGTGTTGAAATGCAACATTGCGAAAAGGAAATGATGGGCAAATGCGACATGAGCAAATGTGCTACAATGACCAAAGAACAGTGCGCTGCGATGTGCGATTCTATGGGTTGCGATTCTACCGAGAAAGCGGCTTGCATGGGCATGTACGATGCAGATGGCAAGTTCATTGGCAAAGGACACGAAGGTTGCTCTAACGAGCCTGCTTGCAAGGAAGACAACGACAAAACTTGTAGCAAGGGCGATGCCTGCTGCAAGAACAAAAAGACAGTTGAAGCCCCTGAAAAGAAGGCTTGTTGCAAAGACAAAAAATAAGTTAGGGATTGATGTTGGGAGTTTCTCTCCCACCGTTGGTTTGTATCAAAAGGAAAGGCCACCCGTTGGGTGGCCTTTCCTTTTGATACATATTGTTGTGATTTCCACTTATTCCTCTATTCGTTACGTTTGAATTGTTTTGTAACAAAAAATGAAAATATTTGTTACAGATACTGGTTACTAATCGCTTTGATCCCAATGAAAAATCGCCGAACACAAACCCTCTACCGCAACACCGGCAATCTCAAAGCGAGATACTGCGAAGCCAATGCGTTGTATTGGTTCACCACATCGTTGAGCTGCGCATCCACCTTCACCAAATGAGTAGAGACCAAATCCAATTTCTGCAAATGTGTTTTGGTGGGTGCGTTTAAGGCATCCATGCACGAGTAATACGCCGAACCAAACAGCTCGTTCAATCCTTCCGTGGTTTCAAACTCCTCAGCGGCCAAAGCCCCGTTCCCGTTGAGAATCAAATTTACATCGTTCACCACCTTTTGCAACTGGCTGGAAAGCATCGCAAAGTCACGGGCATTGGTATTGGGAACCCCCGCCGCATTTTTCATCGCATTCAAACCGTTTTGAATCTCTTCGATGCGCAAATTGGTATTCGCCAAGTTCTGCTTCACCTGGAACAACTTCGACACCTGGGCAGATTTCTCGTCGATGCTCGCCAACGGAATACTCGGCTCATACAAATAAGAAACCTTGATCTCAGTAACACCCGTGATATCAGAAACACGCCCCTTTTCCAACAATTCCAAACTAGCGTAATACGTCCCCGGCGTTACATAAGGTCCCCACCCCGCTTGATAGCCTTTGTCCGATGGAACCGGCAACGATGGATCCGAATAGCGCAAATTCCACTCGATTTTCGCCAATCCCTTCGCCTCGTTCACCGCAAATTTCGCCACCACATTGGATGGAGTTACCTCTTGAGAACTGCGAATCACCATGTATACTTTGGCAGCCTCTTCCATGCTCTCCAACACAATAGAATCCTTGGCAGGATAAATCAATGCGTTGGGGTTCTTCACCGCGTCGGTTTCTTTCTTCTTCCTCCGACTGGCGATGGTAGAGAATTCCTTTTCAATGTTATAAACAATCACTGCGCCGGCGGCTGGATTCGGTGCTGAGAATCGCGATGCGCCCTTGTGACCATTCCCGCTGCCACCCAAAGGCGATGCAGGGATAAACAACTTCACCGAGGTCACCGGCAAAATATAGCTGCGTTTGGAGAGATCTGCATTCGCAGTCAACATCGACTTGAAATCGCGAATCTTTTCGTAATCATCGCACACAGCAAATCCCCGACCGAACGTCGCCAACACCAAGTCATCGTCGCGCTCTTGAAACACCATGTCTTTCACAGCCGTTGGAGGCATGCCACCCTGCCATGAATGGAACTCCGCACCCCCATTAAAACTGATGTGCAAGCCAAATTCCGTACCCACCAACACAATATCCTGATCCTTAAAATCTTCGATCACGGTTTTCACGGGGCCATTTTCTGGCAATCCCTTGGTAATTTTCGTCCAGGTAGCACCACCGTTGGTACTTTTGTACACATAAGGTTTGAAATCCCCAAAGCGATGGTGATCCAAAA
>CAMBTR010000052.1 GCA_945870885.1 Chryseobacterium gleum
GGCGAAAACGCGGTAGAAATGGGCAATCGCAACATCGACACCGCCTTTGCCGACTTCCTAGACCGTCTCCGTTTTCATGAGGAATTTGGAAATTTCGCAAATGTGAAATTCGCACACAGTCAGTATGGGATTAAACCTAGCATCGAAACAGGTCACGATACCATTTGGGTTGAAATGGCATCGGCGTCGGGTTTTGCGCCCAAAGTTGACAACGGAAGGCCAGATCAAATTGAAATTAAAAAATCGAGAGCAGGACTCGCATGGGAAGAATTGGTAAAACTATCCGATGATGACAAACCGTCTGTAAAAGTCAAAAATGGCGGGGTTCCTGTTAGCGAATGGGCAAGTATCAACAACCTTTATCAGGGAAAATCGGGACCACGTGCAGCCGTCACCACGTCAATGGACATTCACGGATACTTTTCTCAGAACATCAACCAAGCGGTTTCATTGAGTTTCCGCAAACATTTGGGTTTTGGCAAGAAGATTCAACTCAGTACCCCCGCAGATTCACGATATCCTGGTCATGGCGAGGGCACTTTGTGCGATGGCCTAGCGGGTGGAAATTACTTGGGCGCTCATTGGCTTGGATTCTATGGGAAAGACATGGTAGCGCTGTTAGACCTCGACACCATAACCGAGGTAGAATCAATCACTTTGGGCGCGTTATCAGTGGAGCCCAGTTGGATTTTTGCGCCCACAGAAGTGCAGATTGAAACCAGCAGCGATGGAAAGATTTGGGAACTACATCCAATGCCATCGCAACGGAGGACCACTGTTACGAGCGACACCGTAATGTTTAGCGCTGGAAAATCGATGGTCAACAGAACAACCCAACTCGGCAATAAGCGCTACACTTTTGATGAGATTTGGGGTCGGACTGTCGCCGACAAACACATCCAATACACGGTAAATCTTCAACCGTCCAAAGATTCTGTTATCAATGCCCCACCCTTCCAAACCCGATATATCAGAATAACTGCCAAATGCAGAATGTCGTTACCGTCCGACCACCCCGGTGTGGGCAACCCCGCTTGGATTTTTGTCGATGAGATTTTGGTGAAGTAGACTCTATTTTATCGGGCTTTTTTTCTAGACGAATTAATATAGAACATCGACTAGTCTATAACTTTGACGAAGAAACAGTTACAGTGCATCAATGTCAACTTCACTATTAACGATTCACTGAACAGATTGACATAAAAACGGGAATTCAAAAATGCAAAAAATGAAAGTGCTTATTTATTCAAATCTTTTCAAGCAAATGCTTTTCGCCTTTGGCATCTTGAGCATTTCTCGGTTGGTTTGGTTTGTGGCGAATGTTTTTTGGCTACCTCCGATTGGCATCGACGAGTATGTCTATGCGCATTTGGTGGGCATTTACTTCGATATTCCAGTGGTTATCGGGTTGTTTCTTCCCGTTTGGATTTGGGTGATAGGGGGTCATTCATGGAGAGATAGATTTCCAGCGATTAATCGCATATTATTTGTGATTTCTTCGATGACCGTGTTGATTTTCAATGGGATCGACACTGGCTATTCGCAGGTCACTGCAAAACGCAGTGGCTATGAGTTATTTGATATTTTGGGCGACGATGCCAATCGTTTCGCGCCGTATTTGACCGACAATTGGTATATCATTTTGGGATTGGCGGCGATGGGGTATTTCATTTACCGCTGGGTGCCGATTCGCGGCCAATATCCGGATATCAATTTTAGGATGAGGCCGCTGCGCGGCCTCATCGCCACGCTAACTTTTGCCGCAATCTGCCTGCTTGGCTTCCGCGGTGGGTTCCAACTCAGACCCCTTAGAGCCATTGATGCATCAAACTTTGTACAGCCCGAAATCGCTCCGCTCGTCACCTCCACCCCCCTGCAAATTATCAGCACTTGGAAACGCAATGGCCTGCCCAATTTTGAATTTGACATACAGTTTCCTGTAAATTCAGCAATCACTTCGGAACCAAAAATTTCTGCTTCCCAGCATTGGCTTTTTGACAATTCAACCGTCCTTTCGCCCTTCCCCATGTCGAGAACCCTCGGCGGCGGCTGGGTACAACCCAATATTGTCGTGATTGTTGTTGAGAGCCTCGCCAGAGACTATACCGGCTTTGGGAATGGGAAGCCCTTTACCCCCTTCCTCGACAAAATAGCGGCAGACCCACAAACAATACCATTCCCTTACTGCTTTGCCAACGGAACCAAAAGCATTGAGATGGTGCCCAGTATCTTCTGCGGGATGCCTAGCTTGATGAGTGAATTTTATGTCACCTCGGCCTACGCAAGCAACAAGGTCAACAACGCCTACAAACTGGCCAAAGGATACAAAACCGCCTTCTTTCATGGCTCTAACAATGGCACCATGGGATTTCAGTCGTTCCTAAAACAAACCGGATTACAACAATATCACGGCATCGACCAATATCCACCGGACCTTTACAAACGCGACTTTGACGGCAACTGGGGCATTTTCGATGAACCGTATCTACAACACTTCATTCGGTGCATGGACACCATGAACGATGGCAAACAACCCATATTCGCTTCGGTATTTACCCTATCGTCTCACCACCCCTATACCATTCCGAAACCCTACTTAAACAAATTGCCTGGAACGCCAGAAACAGTTCAGCACACCATTGCTTATGCCGACATCGCGCTGCAGAAATTTTTCCAAACTGCTGCCACTAAACCTTGGTTCAACAACACCGTATTTGTTATTACCGGTGACCATACCAGTCATTCCGACAAAGAATATTTCTACAGCCAAAGCGGTCATTACGAAGTTCCATTTCTTATTTACGCTCCGGGAATCGACATCAAGTACATTTACGAAAAACCCAATCAAAGCGAAGAATTTCGCAATCAGCAGTTACGAATTCAACAGCCTCAAACATTTACCAATCCTCCAAGAAATGAATGGGCCAACATTATCAATACTGCCACCCAAAAAACCCTCTCACAATGCGACATCATCCCTACGCTCTGGAATCTCCTAGGCGCAAACAATCCACGATTGGGTTTCGGTAGAAGCGCGTTTGATCCGAATTACAAGGGATATTCAACCCACATCGACAAAGACCTGTATTATATCATCCAGTATCCTTTCGTCCTTGCGCTAGACCAACAAGGAAAAGTCGTTGATTATCACAAACAGCTGCGAAACAACAACAAAGCGCAGAAGTTGCCGTTAGTAGGACCGCAATTTGAATGGATGCGGGCAACGCTTCAATGCCAAATGAAAGAGTACAGCTCGCGCATCAAACAGAATCGTTGGGAGTGATTTAATGTCACCCAATATACTTTAGGGGAATTCCTTAGTCACTGTAGACAATACACCCCTTGCGATGGCAAAGGTTCACCTACTTACACCTTAAACCCAATTCCGCCCGATGCCATATTTGGCTTCACCACCGTACTAAACTCCTCCACATCCTCAAAATTGAGGGTTTCGATAGCCTTCTTGGTATACTTCGACTTCGGCAAATCGCTCAATCGCAAATGCTGATTCCGGATCGCCTCCTCAATCACCTTGCGAACCGCCCTGCCATTTCCAAAATACTTGTCGCGCGTTTTAAACATGAAATCGATGTATTTCATCAAATGATCTGATGCCTTTGGTTCCGGAATGATGTTGTGATCGCGCAATTGGTTCAAAGCAATGGTATACAAATCGTCCGCGCTATAATCCTTGAAGTGGAAAACGCGATCGAAACGCGACTTCAAGCCCGGATTCGACTCCATGAATTTCTCCATGTTCTGGGTATACCCCGCCGCAATTACAATAAACTCACCACGCTTATCCTCCATCCGCTTCAACAACGTCTCAATGGCTTCCCTACCAAAATCATTGCTACCGCCATCGCTCAAACTATATGCCTCATCGATAAACAATACGCCACCCATCGCTTTATTGATCAACTCCGATGTCTTGATGGCTGTTTGACCCACATATCCGCCTACAAGTCCCTGCCTGTCGCATTCAACCAAATGACCTCGCTCCAAAATACCCAAGGCTTTATATACCTGAGCCAAAATCCGCGCTACAGTGGTTTTACCCGTACCTGGGTTTCCGCTAAACACACTGTGCAATGAGAACGATTTTCGAACATCCTTGCCCAAACTCTTGTAAAAACGAACCAACTTTACGATTTCCTCGATGTCGTGCTTCACCTGATCCAAGCCAATCATTCCGCGCAATTTCAACATCGCCTCGCGCAACAAATCCTCATCTATTGGAATTTCAGGCAGAATGCCCTCATGCAAAGCAAAGATTTTCTTCAAATCCACTTCTGTGATTGTCGACAAAGCCGCTGCATCCAAGTTTTCCGGGTGATCTGTTTTCATGATCCGCAAACCCAAATTCATCTTGGCCTCATCCACCATCGAATTCACCAATCGTGCATTGCCAAAAAACTTATCACGATCTCTAAATTTATCCGTCAAATACTTAGTAAACAATACCTTAGATTCAGAAGTGAAATTCACCAATCGCTTGGTCGCAGCAAACTCAGCAATTTTTACCAATTCTTGGGGTGTGTAATCTGGAAAATCGTATTGCATCACAAATCGAGATTTTAGCCCTGGATTCGACTCCAAAAAAGAATCCATCTCCTCGGGATACCCCGCCACAATGATTGCGATATCCGTAGCATCGGAAAGTTCCTTCAGCAATATTTCAATGGCTTCTTTACCAAAATCTTTATTGTCTTCGTCCTTGCGAGCCAAAGCATACGCCTCATCGATAAACAAGATTCCGTCCTTAGCCTTCTTGATTGCTTCCTTCGTTTTGGGTGCTGTCTGTCCGATATATTCCGCTACCAAATCACTGCGATCCACTTCCACCACGTGGCCCTTCTTCAACAAGCCCATTTCCTTATAAATCTTACCTAACAAGCGAGCCACCGTGGTTTTTCCTGTTCCAGGATTGCCCTTAAATACCGCATGCAAATTGATTTGATCGGTTTCATCAAATCCCTTTTCTCGTCGCAATGCCACAAACCGCAAATAATCAGAATACTCACGAATTTTCATCTTGATAGGATCCAACCCCGTGAGTTCATCCAATTCATGCATCACCGCATCGATGCCCAACGGGGTTGAAATGGTTATCACTTCTACTTCCTTCGCCGCTTCGCCTCCCGAGATTAGGTCTTCAAAATCATCCAAATGGACATATTCAATTTGCGTTAACGGAATAAAATCCTCCTCATGCGCTGCCACGTAATCGTCGCCAATTTCATAAGGCACCTGCGCCAACATGTGATCCATGAAAATCACTTCGGCATAGTAATCGCCGCGACTCCAGGTCCCAATCACATCGCTGCCCCATCCAATAGTGACGGTAAAAATATCGTCCTCAGGTTTCATGATGAAAATCTTAGAAACGGTGCCTTTCAAATAGCCGCTCGAGGTACGAAAGTTAAATAACAACTCAATTGAAAGGTCTTTTGCCTTACGCGTTAAATTGCTCAAATTCAGCTCGATCCACACATAACGTGTGCTCATTGCATTGAACACCGTGTAATATTTGCGATCCGCCAACGCTGTATCCACAGAGTTAGACTCGTATAACTTCACCGTATCAATTTTAAAATACGGATTGGTCGCATTCCGCATCACCCCAACATTCTGAATTATAAAAGTCTTTGATGATAACAATTCGTCGTTTACATAAGCCTCCCAGCGATAAATCCCCTCTTTCCAATAAACACCTGGCGTTTTAACACCCCATCCCTCGCGGACATAAACTACCGATTCATCCGGATTCACCGTGCGATCACAGTTCAAAAAGCAGATTTCATTGTTTTTTTCATCAATACAACGCATCCGTAAACTCAACGACCATGCCTCTTCATCAAAACGTTTGTTGTATAACGACACTTCGCAATAGACGTATGCAACCTCCATTTCCTCAAAAACAGTCCGATATTTTTTGGTATTGTTTGCCAACCACTCGATGCTCGAGTAAGTCTTGATGTCGCGAAATTTAAACTGTGTAGTATTCATAATCGTTTAATATAAAATTATATGACCAACAAATGCGCTTAAAGGTTGCTCGCAATCAGCAAAACGAGGCCTCCAAAGAATTTGGTTTGACGCAATATCAGTAGAAAGAATGAATTAATTTTTTCTTTCCGATGAAATTTGTCATAAATGTGATGTGACACGCAAATATTCCCAAGATGAATAAATTCCCAAAAATTTGTTGTATTTTTGCACCTCCGATACGGAAAGACCTCGTAGCTCAGCTGGATAGAGCAACTGCCTTCTAAGCAGTAGGTCACAGGTTCGAATCCTGTCGGGGTCGCCCAGTATTGTGAAATCTCGGGGAGTAGCGCAGGCCGGTAGCGCACCTGGTTTGGGACCAGGGGGTCGCAGGTTCGAATCCTGTCTCCCCGACCACTTTCTAAAGCCTCAAAGAAATTTGGGGCTTTTTTATGCTCAAACCTTATGATTACTAGGTTTGCTTATTTCTTCTAGGAAAAATTTGAACGCTTCACGAAGTAAGCACAAATTCCCCAAATAGTCAAAAAAACATTGATTTTACCCCTTTTTAGGCGCACTCAAAGGCGCACAGAAAATCAAAAACTAGCACAAATTTGAGTCCGACAGAGAGGGGTCAATTTGTCCGATTATTCGAATTTTATTAGCAAAAATAATTGTATATCATTCTACCCAAGAAGGGTTGATCAAAAATTGCTCTCTACCATTCGATACCCAAATTCGATAATAGCCAGGCTGAGCAGCTCCATTGAATTTCCATATATTACCGTCTTGATAAATGGGTATATTTTGGCCGATCAAAGAGATCACGGATATCGGCTTCCATTCATTATTTGACGTGTGAATGATCATTTCTTCTGACGATGAAATTTGTATATATGCAAACAATCGAGGCTCATGAAAGAACTGTTGAGATGCCATTCCTGTCATTGGGATATTTAATTCAGAACCAAAACTGGTGTCAAGTGAACAGCGCTCTGCCCATTTGCGGATAGTTATACCTTTGAAGTTAACGGGGATGGTTAAAAACCGTAGAGTACTAATGTCTGTATCCCATTTAGTGCTGTCCACAATTAAACATTGTTTAAAAATGAATAGTTTGATACCTGTAGGCGAGGCAAATTGATTTTCGTGCGTCACCAATGGCTTCCAAATCCCGTCTTCTATGTATTGCCATCCGTTTGGGTAGTGAATCACATTCCCAGTTGATGGTCCTGGTAATTCAGAGCCATAATTATTGCCAAATTTTGAGGTTGCAACAGCTGAAGCTGGTAAAAAGCCATGCATGGGGGTATTCTGAATATCACTTGCTCCTATTCTAGGGCTATAACAAGCAACTGGCACGCTTACACTCGCTGAATATCCATTACTATTAATTGTAACTGTCATGCTTTGTTTGTACCAGCTAGGATAAGCTCTGCAGGTGGCAGAAAGACTTTGTTTGTCTGTATCTATGTTTGATTGAGTGCCTGGATTTCTTGGGGGTGTCCAATCCCATGAGCCATTATTGACAACCCAATTAATGGATCCACCTAAGGTTCCGCTAGCTTTGAAATTGCAGGAGTTGCCAAATTGAACTTCTCCACAACCTGTAGTCACAAGAATTTGCCCAATTGATTCATTCGTATGCAAGCTTAATGAGGCTATGCAGAAAATCAGAATATATTTTTTCATCCAAACGAATTTAGTTTTTTAATTGACATTGTTCTAATTCATTCATTACTATTCGATTACATATTTTTTTAATTGCGATAATCCGTAAAACTAACTAGCCTGATTTGCGATAATCCGTAATGCTATCCTGCAAAAGGGTCGCAGGTTCGAATCCTGTCTCCCCGACCACTTTCTACAAAAAAGCCTCAAAGAAATTTGGGGCTTTTTTTATGATGAAACACATGATTATTTGTTCAACACAAACTCCTTACGGATCGTGCCATTTGAAGTTGTAACGCTTACTATGTAAACACCCGCAGAATGAACTGTCATATCGATAGTTTCGTTCACAGTAGCACCCGTCAAAGTTTTGCTGTACAATTTGTTGCCTCTAACATCATAAACAACAACACTCACTGTTTCTTTCTGTGTCAATCCCAAATTCAAGTTAATCAAACCTTGAGTTGGATTGGGATACAAATTCATAGATGCGATGTTTACTTTATTCAAACCTGAAGTTGTAGCGCAAGCAGAACATCTGTTCCAACAAACAGTAGCAATAGTTACATTTCCGCTCAATTTTACAAAGCGATTGGTATAACCACCTGTTGTCTTTGTGCAAGAAGTTCCTGATGTTAGAGCCTCCTCAACCTTCCATCCATCCAACGTGAATTTGTATTCGATAGAATCTGCTTTGATGTTGAATGTGCCTTCCCAAACACCATCTTTGTTGGCATCAGTCAAAGCATTACATGATCCACACCATCCATTATAATTACCATTTACAAATACCCCTGTGAAAGCGGTGCCAGTGTAACTATTCATGTCAACTTTAAAAGTGACATCTTGGGTAGATTGACCTATCGCGCTGAGCGCCATAAAGCCAATCGATAAAAATGAGTACAATTTTTTCATTTGAGTATTTTTTAGTTAGTGGTTAATTGCAAGCGATGCATTAACAAACATAAGCAACTAAAGTATGAAACCCAACTCCCTCTTGGCTAACTTAGAACTAGGTGTTTTTCATTTCCTTCAAGTGCAATTACGGACGAACCACGGCCAACTGACCATGGCCAACAATCACATTCGATTGATCCTTAACCTGATAGGTATAAACCCCAGCCGACCAATCCGAAACCTGAATCGTAGTTGAACCATCAAATGGCTTCACCATCATCAACTGACCCGTTGATGAATAAATTTCACAAACCAATGAATTTCCTTGAGTTGCGCTCACAGTAACTACATCCGCAGTAGGATTCGGGAAACAAGATACATTCATTTCACTCATCAAAGCGTAAGTCTCACTTTTCACCGTAGTATACGTAACATCATCCACATATAAAGAACTATTCAACATGTTCGACTCAGTAGTATCATCCACATAGCTGCTCACGAAGTAGTAACGCAACAAATTGGCAGTAAGAGTTTTATCCTCATAAAAAATGGGAATATCAATTTGGGTAAAATTCGTAGTTCCAGCAAAAGTACTCATGCCATAACCAATGATAGAATCCACACCCAATGTAGTATTGATAACTTCAACGTACAAATTGGCTGAATCATAAACCGTGGCTGGCTTATAATTCACCATCGCACTGGCAATAATTGGTTTCGATGCCAACACCTCACCACCCGAAAAATTGAAATCGAAATTCGCATTCACCGTCAACTTGGCATTTGTTAAATATCCAGGCATCAATCCCAAATCACTATAATTTGACGTCGTAACCTGTGCCGAAGAAAGTCCAGAATTTTTAATTACAGTACTCTTTTTGACTTGTGTAGTAACCCGTGTATTCTGATCCGACAGAAAGTTGAAAATATTAAAAATAGAATCGAATGAACTCCATCCTTGCGGTGTCTCCAAGGTAGCAGTTAAATTAAATAACAATTTGCTTGTTCTCCAATTTTCTAATCCACCATTTTTAATAGTTGTCTGAGCGTTTGCTACACTGAGCGAACCCAGAAGCAAACCGATTGCGATAATTATTTTTTTCATCTATTAAATCTCTGTTGTGTTAAACCTTTTCAATTATAACATATTTTATCGATTTTACTGGCCTCAGCCAAGGCGGTTAAAAATTTATTTTCGACAGGTGTATCGATACATGATTAATTTTGCGGCATGATCACATACAACCCCAAGGATTGGTTCACCTTTGTTTTTAGAGTGCACAAAGCAGAAACGCTAAAACGCCTGTGGCCACTGCTATTGGGCGTTGGCACCTACAGCGCCGCTTGGGCCTACGTTGAAACAGTCCTGTTCAAAGATTACAAATCAGTATCAATGGTTTCTAACATTGGTATCATTTATTCAATTTTGGGATTTACCTTGTCGCTGTTTCTCGTCTTTAGAACCAACACTGCCTATGACCGCTGGTGGGAAGGACGCAGACTGTGGGGCGAATTAACCAATGCCATTCGCAATCTCTGCATTCATCTCAATGCCACCTTGCCCCAAACCGATGTGCAACGCAGAGAATATTACCAATCCCTGCTCAGCTTATTCCCAACGGCGCTTAGGTTTCATCTGCAAGACCGCAAAATCCCCGCCCATTTTTTCTCAGAAAACCCAGTTCATGCATCAATTGCCATGGATATAAATACCATTAAAAAGTCGCGCCACCAACCGCAAACCATCGCCAAGTTGTTTGTAGCAGGACTAAAAGCGGATATCCAACATGGTCTACTCACGCATGCCGACATCGAACATTTCAAAGTAGAAATCAATAAACTCATGGATGTTTGCGGTGGTTGTGAACGGATCAAAAACACCCCCATCCCTTTTACCTATTCGGTATTCATCAAAAAATTCATCTTTTTGTATGTGATGATTTTCCCCATCGTTTACAGTACCCAACTCAACTTCTTGATTACCCCCGTAACCATGTTTGTGCTCTACGTTTTGGCAAGCATCGAACTCATTGCCGAGGAAATCGAAGACCCATTTAACGGCGACGAAAGTGACCTACCCACAGAAGCTATTTCCAAAAACATCAAAATCAGCACCGAGGAATTGCTTCTGAACCGCTGATTTATTACATCCCATCCCCCGCAAACCTTTTCCCCAATCAATCCCCATTGATTTGGATTTGGCACGGGTTGATTAACTTTGTTCGTTAAACATCGTAATTGAATTGAAAACACAAGAATTCATACAACAACTGTCCTTCGAACATATCGATGTTTCTTTTGCCATTGTGGTAGGTTTGTCGATGATTTTTGCCTTCATTTATTTATTTGGATTTTTTACCAAAATAAAACGAACCGAATCCCAAGCCGTTGTCTCCTCAGCCCCGGGTATTAGCATCATCATCGCATCACGAAATGCCCTCCCACTGCTAGAAAAGAACCTCCCCAACTGGTTAGCACAAGATTATCCAAACTTCGAAGTCATCATCGCCAACGACCGCAGCACCGACGATACGCCCTTATTTCTTATCGAACAAAAAGACCTGCATCCCAAACTAAAAGTCGTTTCCCTCGATGCGGATTTCGTAAAGATGGGTGGAAAAAAATTGGCACTGACATTGGCAATCAAAAAAGCACAATACGACCATTTCTTGCTAACCGATGTCGATTGTGTCCCCAGCAGCGACCAATGGCTGAAACACATGGCCACTCAGTTCACACGGGAAAAGCAAATCATTTTGGGTACCGCACCATTGAAAACCGGAACCGGCTTTTTGGGCGCCCTCATCCAACACGAAAACCTACTCACCGCAATGCATTACCTCGGCCTAGCGGCCTCGGGCAAACCCTACATGGGCGTGGGTCGGAATTTGGCTTATACCCGCAATATTTACAATGAAGTGAATGGTTTTAGCAGCCATCACCATATTCCCGCTGGTGACGATGATCTATTCGTGCAAGAAGCCGCAAACGCTACAAATACCGCAATTTGTGTAAACCCCGATGCCTTCTGCTTTAGCGATGGCCCGGCCAACTGGAGCGCTTACTGGAAACAAAAGAAACGACATTTATGGGTAGGAAAATCGTATCAAAAAGGGGTAAAACAACTCCTAGCGATATATCCGATGGCGCAACTTTTCTTTTGGACAACCATCATCCTTTGGTTTATCCTAGGCAGCCAGATTCTGTGGCCCATCATTGCCCTATTACTAAAATTGATTCCAGAATGGGTGGTTTTCTATCAAAAAGGGAAACTCCTTCAAATGCGGAAATCAACCACTTTTTACCCCGTTTTTAACTTTTTTGAATCTTTCTGGTACGTAATCACTGGGATCAACGCATTTTTCACCAAAAAAATCACATGGTAGGACCAGAAATCATATTCGAACACTTCCCCAATCTCACCGAGGAACAAAAAGTACAGTTCGCACAATTGGGTCCGCTCTACGCCGATCACAATGCTCGTGTAAATGTGATTTCTCGCAAAGACATGGACATGTTCTATATTCACCACGTGCTTCATTCGATGGCATTGGCTAAGACGTGCGAGTTCATGCCCGGACAGCATTTCATCGATATCGGTACCGGTGGCGGATTTCCAGGGATTCCACTGGCCATCATGTTCCCCAGCGTAGAATTCACACTCGTAGACAGCATCGGAAAGAAAATCGCTGTGGTTCAGGCGGTAATCGATGCGTTAGGACTCAAAAACGCGACAGCCATTCAAGAGCGGACGGAATTGCTACCCATGAAATTTGATGGCGCTATCGCTCGTGCCGTAGCCCCCGCAATCGAACTTTGGAAGTGGATGGAAAATCATTGGAGCGGTAAACCCCGTTTCTTCCTATTGAAAGGTGGTGATTTAGCCGAAGAAATCAACGAAGTGATTGAATATTCGCAAAAAACCAAAATCAAATTGCACGCAATCGGCGATATCTACAACGATCAACCCTTCTTTGAAACCAAAAAAGTGGTAAAGCTGTTCCACGGACAAATCTGGAAAGACTAGCCCGGGTACAATGTTACATTGAGCCCCTAGAGTCATTCATGCACCCGAATTAAAATCGCCCCCGAAAGGCCATTAAGCCCCGAGTATGCCTTTGGCCGATGCCAATGCCGCTGAAAGTCCGTCCGCATTTTTACCCCCTGCCGTAGCAAAGAATGGCTGTCCGCCTCCGCCTCCTTGGATTTCCTTGGCACATTCACGAATCATTTGCGTTGCATTCCAACCTTTTTTAGCAACCCA
>CAMBTR010000053.1 GCA_945870885.1 Chryseobacterium gleum
CCAAGATGCCAGCCTCAGTGACCAAAGCCACCGATGGATATTCGGCCGAAGATTCAATCAAAAGTATCATTAACTCAATTTTTCTACCGCAAAACTAACCCATAATATCGCAACCACCCACCATTCTGTGCAATCACTTATCTTTGTATTTTTAATAATCGTATGTCAAAAGAAGTTTATATCGTCGCCGCAGCCAGAACCCCAATGGGAAGTTTCAATGGCTCCCTTTCTACTGTTCCTGCTACACAGTTGGGCGCCATCGCCATCAAAGGCGCTTTGGAAAAAGCAGGCATCCACCCAAATGATGTCAACGAAGTATACATGGGATGCGTTTTGCAAGCCGGTGTTGGTCAGGCGCCCGCACGTCAAGCAGCAAAATTCGCAGGCATTGGCGATCACGTACCCGCAACCACCATCAATAAAGTGTGTGCAAGCGGTTTGAAGTCAGTGGCATTGGCGGCTCAGAGCATTATGCTGGGTCTAAACGACATCGTAGTGGCAGGTGGGATGGAAAACATGAGCCTTACACCGCACTACCTTCCAAACTCACGCGCTGGTTATAAATATGGCAACATCCAAGCCTTGGACGGTATCATCAACGATGGCCTAACTGATGCGTATGGGAAAACCCTGATGGGTACCTGTGCCGAGTTGTGCGCCAAAGAAATGAACTTTAGCCGTGAAGCCCAAGACAACTACGCTATCCAGAGCTACACGCGCGCTGCCGAAGCTTGGAAAGCAGGCAAATTCAACGAAGAAATTGTTCCAGTTACAGTACAAACCCGCAAAGGCGATGTAATCGTAAGCGAAGACGAAGAATATAAAAATGTCAATTTCGATAAAATCCCTGGCCTGAAAACAGTTTTTCAAAAAGATGGAACTGTGACCGCTGCAAACGCATCAACCATCAATGATGGAGGCGCTGCATTGGTATTGGTGAGCGGCGAAAAACTAAAGGAGTTGGGCCTTACCCCGATGGCAAAACTCACCGGATTTGCAGATGCCGAACAGAGCCCAGAATGGTTTACCACAACCCCAGCAAAAGCACTTCCGATTGCAGCCCAAAGAGCAGGCATCACCATTGCCGATTTGGATTTCGTGGAATTAAACGAAGCCTTCGCTGTAGTTGCCTTGGCAAACAATCAGTTATTGAATCTAGACGATAGCAAAGTCAATGTAAACGGCGGCGCTGTTGCCCTCGGCCACCCCTTGGGTGCCTCGGGCGCCCGCATCCTAGTAACCCTCCTGCACGTATTAAAGCAAAATAATGGCAAATACGGCGGTGCAGCTATCTGTAATGGTGGCGGAGGCGCAAGCGCAGTTGTCGTTGAAAATTGCTAATCTTCCCACAAAGAATTTTTTCTCCTTTACGGCGTTAGACTTGAGACGATGATGCAAATCACCCTACCAAATTCAACGCAACGCAAAACAGCGATACTTTTCGCCTGTCTTTGCTTGCTTTCTCTGAGCGCCAAAGCACAATCGGATTCGGCAGAAACCGAAAATGAGGAGCCGCAACCAGCCCCTATTCAACTTCCGGCCAACCCCAACCCCACATCGCCGCTGGCCCAAGACGAAGACGATTTAATACAAATTGCGCCGTTTGTTATCTCCGCAACCACAGATTCTGCAAAACTCGCAAGTGCCGAAATCCTTCAAGCAAAACTGCTCGAGGTACTAGCAAATCCAGCGTCGTTCGATTATGATTTCGCCAATCTCAGAATGACAACCGTAGCCATCGCATCGCATCCCAAAGCCAATGTGCGGTTGTTCACCTTTAACATCATCCTAAAAAATGGCGTTTTTCAACAATACGGCGTCATCCAACGAAAATCAAAAGCGGGAATATCCCTATTCGCACTAAACGATACCGCCCAAAACCTGCCCAAAGACTACCTCGAGACCACCGTAGAAAACCCCGAATGGATCGGCGGACTATACTACCAACTCATCCCCCATAAAGTCAAACGCAAGCAGTATTACGTCGTGATGGCCTTCGACGGTCACAACCTAAACTCCAATCGCTCCATCATTGATGTGCTTTCCTTTGAAAACGATATTCCCGTTTGGGGCGCACCGATTTTTAGAGATGGCATCGAAGATCCTTCCGAAGAAATGCGCGTGGTTTTTGAATACCATAAATCCTCTAGAATCCTAATGCGATACGAAGCGGAACAAAAAACCATTGTTTTTGATGAAGTGGGACCTCCATTCCCAGCGGCCCAAGGAAACCCCTACTACTACATCCCCACCGGTGATTATTCTGGGTACAAGCCATCCAAAAAAGGCATTTTCACCAAAGAAGCCCTCGAAGTCACAGATTTTGGCCAAGGCATTCCCAACCCAACGATTTTTCGATAATTACAAATACGCAGAAATCAATTGCATTTTTGCCGACGTTTCACGCCACTCAGTCTCCGCGTCAGAATCCGCATTCACACCGCAACCCGCATATAAAACGTAGCCGTTACTGCCTAACTGACAACACCGCAGGACCACGTGATAGGATGCAAATCCATCCGTCTCAACGCCAATAAAGCCAGCATATAAGCCGCGATCAAAATCCTCGTTTTTCAAAATCCAATCTACCGCCCAACCCTGTGGATAGCCTCCAACCGCCGGCGTGGGATGCAATTTATCAATCAAACCGGGCAACCGATCTCGCTCCAACGGAAAACACCAGTCCGATACCAAATGTCGGATATTGCCCATCACCAACTCCTTTACCACAGTCTCAGTCGGTGCAATCCCCATTTCTAAAACCTTCTCTTGAATAAATCGGCTGGTGACAGATTGCTCGTTTCTCTCTTTGCCCGTCCAATCCGATTGGGCTTGGGTTAAAGTGCCCGCCAACGACATAATTGATGCTTCGCCACCATTCCAACGAATCAAACGCTCCGGCGTAGCCCCCAACCAACATCCCTCATTGGGATCGAAAAGCATAAAAACAAAAGCCTTGGGGTATTCATCACACAGCAACATAAATGATTCCCAGAGTGATTCAGCGTCAACTGATTTCTCTATTGACAATGTCCTCGCTGCTACAATTTTATTGCCTTTTCCATCTAAAATCATCGACTTGATGGCATTCACTTCATCAAAAAAAATCTCTTTTGGCGTTGTGCATAATTGAATGGTTTGAAGTGGATTGACGGTTAAATAGGCACCCAATTGTTTCTTACACAATTCCCAGCCATCGAACGATTCAAGGACATCTAAAATTGAAATACCCTGACCATCAAAGGTGGACCATCGAAGCTGTAAATGTCCCTTGGTCGCGTCCATTACATCGTTGGACAGAGGGAGCGACATCACCTTACCAACAACCGCTGTGGGAATCAACGCGTCAGACAAGCGATAAATCGCCAATGCCTGTTGTATATTTGCAGTTTCCATTCCCAATCGATCATGCAAAGTTCAACCACCAAAGCCACAAAAACAATGTATATCATTCGGCATGGTGAAACGAACTACAATAAATTGGGTATTGTACAAGGTTCCGGGGTTGACACGGACATCAACGACAAGGGAATTGCACAAGCCGATGCATTCTATCAGGCCTACAAGCACATTCCATTTCAACAGATATTTGTCAGCTCGCTTAAGCGCACCCATCAAACAGTAGCTCCATTTAAAGAATTGGACATCGAAACCCAAGTAATTCCTGAACTCAATGAGATTAATTGGGGAATTTTGGAAGGCCAACATCCTAGCGAACATTCCCGACGTGAATTCTATGAGATGCTCGCAAAATGGCGAAACGGCGAACTCAACGTGGCTATCAATGGCGGAGAAACGCCAAATACAATGCTGAAACGACAAAGATTGGGGCTCAAAAAAATTGAAACCCTGGAGAAATCTCCCGTTTTGGTTTGCATGCATGGTAGAGCATTGCGAGGATTTCTGTGCCTGCTTACAAATACACCCTTGCACCAAATGGATGATTTTGAGCATAACAACGTCTGCTTGTACATTTTGGAAAAACGCAGTGGGGAAAACCATTACCGAATTGTATTAAAAAATAGCCAAGAACACCTAACCCATCTGCTCTAAATGGAATCAAACATCATCGATATCACCATTGTAGATCGTAACGGCGATGAACAAACATATCAAGCCCCAACGGATATGGGTTTGAACCTAATGGATTTCTGTCGGGCCATTGAATTGCCCGTTAAGGGAGAATGCGGCGGGATGGCTCTGTGCGCAACCTGTCAGGTTTATGTTCTAAGCGAACACCCGCTTCCCGATGCCTCCGACGATGAATTGGCGATGCTTGATCAAGCGTTTTTTGTCAAGGCAAACTCGCGCTTGGGTTGCCAAATTCACCTAAACCCCAAACTTCAGGGACTCAAGGTGGCCATCGCCCCAGAAAATGAGTGATAAATTTTCAAATAAGTTGTAGGATTCAAGCAGTTTGGTTATCTTTGCAGTCCTTTTTAACAGAAATGGCAAATCATAAGTCAGCAATCAAGAGAATTAGAGCCAACGCCGCAAAGCGTGACCTCAATCGTTATCAGCATAAAACAGCTCGTACTATCATCAAGAATATCCGTAAATCGGATTCTAAGGACGAGGCCTCTAAGTTGTTAACCACAGCATTTGAAGCATTAGACAAATTGGCTAAGCGCAATGTCATCCACAAAAACAAAGCGGGCAACTTGAAGTCAAGTTTGCAAAAGCACGTAAATTCTTTGGCGTAAGTCGAATAGAATTTTAGATATTCATAAAAAAAAGACGGCCATGGCCGTCTTTTTTTGTTCTATACAGTTTTGAATTAATCAATTACCAAAGTACCGATCTTCTCACCGCTTACCAACTTCATCAAATTCCCAGCGGTATTCATATCAAACACTACAATGGGTTTATTATTCTCCTGACACAATGTAATGGCCGTTAAATCCATTACTTCCAATCCTAAGTCGTAGACCTTCTTAAACGAAATTTCATCGTATTTAACCGCATTAGGGTTCTTCTCAGGGTCACTATCGTAGATACCATCCACACGTGTTCCTTTAATCACCACATCGGCTTCAATCTCAACAGCGCGCAACGATGCTGCTGTATCCGTTGTGAAATAAGGATTGCCCGTACCAGCGCCAAAAATGACTACACGGCCTTTTTCCAAATGACGCATCGCTCTTCTGCGGATGAAAGGCTCGGCAACTTGTTCCATCTTGATAGCAGACAATAGGCGTGTAGACATCCCAACGCGTTCAAAAGCGCCTTGCAACGCCATCGCATTCATCATGGTTGCCAACATACCCATATAATCACCGGTAGCACGATCCACCACACCGCCTTGAGCACCTTGTACCCCGCGGAATATGTTACCTCCACCAATCACCACGGCAACCTCAACACCGGCATCAACCACTTCCTTTACCGCCAGAGAATATGATTCCAAGACTTTGGCATCGATGCCATACGACTGCGAACCCAACAAAGATTCACCGCTCAACTTTAAAAGTATCCGTTTGTATTTCATTTGACGTTGTAATATTAGCAAAAAAAATCCCTCTTTCGAGGGATTAAATATTCTTAACCGAGTTGAACTCGTTTGAATCTTGTAACTGTGAGACCTGGCTCAACACTTGAAAGATATTTCTCTACTGTCAATGAACCGTCTTTTACGAAGTCTTGTGCGATTAGCGTAGACTCTTTAAAGAACTTCTCCAATTTGCCGGTAGCGATACGATCAATCATGGCTTCAGGCTTGCCTTCAGCACGCGCTTGCTCACGACCGATTTCCAATTCACGCTCGATGGTATTTGCATCCACACTGTCGCGATTTACAGCCACAGGATTCATTGCCGCAATTTGCATCGCAACATCTTTTCCAGCAACCATATTCGCATCAGTAGCAGCATTGTTCATTTCTACCAAAACACCCATACGGTAAGAACCGTGAATGTAAGAAACAATATTTGAACCTTCTACCAACTCGTATTTTGTAACGTCAATCTTCTCACCAATCTTGGCAACCTCATCCAACAAACGGTCGGCCACCGCCACACCATTCAACGACAAAGCTTTCAAAGCGTCTAGATCGGCAGGTTTGTTATCCATAGCCAAAGATGTGATGCTTTTTGCCAATTCAACAAAAGCTTCGTTCTTCGCTACGAAATCAGTTTCACAAGCGAGCAATACAATCACACCCGCACTGCGAGACTCGTTAACCATTGCAATTACGCAACCTTCAGTTGCTTCTCTATCGGCGCGCTTGGCAGCAATTTTAGCTCCCTTTTTACGCAAATAGTCCACCGCTGCTTCAAAATCACCTTGGGTTTCAACCAAAGCATTTTTACAATCCATCATTCCCGCACCGGTCATTTGGCGCAGTTTATTTACTTCTGATGCAGTTATTGTTGTCATAAATGATTTAAAAATTATGCTTCTGCAACTACTGCTGCTACTTCTGCAGTTGGAGCTACTTCTTCTTCAGACTTTTCACGCTTGCGCTCTTGGCTACCTTCGATGATGGCATCCGCAATTTCGCGAACGATCAAATAGATAGACTTAGATGCATCGTCGTTTCCAGGGATTGCATAATCCACTACAGTAGGATCAGAATTGGTATCAACCAATGCAATTGTTGGGATACCCAAACGAGTTGCTTCTGAAACTGCAATGTGCTCACGCTTTACATCAACCATGAAAATAGCACCAGGCAATTTGGTCATATCTTCGATACCACCCAAAATCATCTGCAATTTTGCTTTTTCACGATCAAACATCAAACGCTCTTTCTTGTTGATGCGGTCAAACGTACCGTCAGTTGCCATCTTGTCGATGTTCTGCATACGCTTAATGCTCTTACGAACAGTTTGAAAGTTTGTCAACATACCACCCAACCAACGCTGAGTTGTGAAAGGCATGTTAGCACGCTTCGCCTCTGCGGCTACGATTTCTTTTGCTTGTTTCTTAGTAGCCACAAACAAAACCCGGCGACCCGAGCGAGCGATATTTTTAGCAGCGGCTTTCGCCTCTTCTAATTTACTTTCGGTTTTTTTAAGATCAATGATGTGGATACCATTCTGTTCCATAAAAATGTATGGAGCCATCCTGGGATTCCATTTGCGGGTAAGGTGACCAAAATGAACACCTGCTTCCAACAAATCCTGCTGAGTATATGCCATGAGTATAATTAACGTTTAGAGAACTGGAAGCGACGACGTGCCTTTTTCTGACCTGGTTTCTTACGTTCAACCACACGGGAATCACGCGTCATGAATCCAGCCTGTCTTAAAGGCGACTTCAATTCAGCATTGATATCAACCAACGCCTTCGATATGGCCAAACGAACCGCTTGCGCCTGTCCGCTTACACCACCACCACAAACATTCACTTGAATGTCGTACTTGCCCGAATTGTCGGTCAATGTCATTGGTGCTTGAATTGCTGATTGATGCCATGGAAGTGGAAAATAAACTTCCAATGCTTTCTTATTTACTACGATTGTGCCGTTACCTTCTTTCAGGTATACGCGGGCGACTGCGGCTTTTCTTCTGCCTGAGGTGTTTATCATATGGCTCAGTTTTCGATATTCATTACTTTGGGCTGTTGTGCAGCATGAGGATGTTCAGTTCCTACGTACACAAACAAATTGGTAAATAAGCGACGGCCCAAACGATTCTTGGGCAACATGCCTTTTACCGCCATCTCGATCAAACGCTCTGGCTTCACATTCTTCGCCAATGTTGATCTTTGTCCACCTGGGAAACCCGTGTGACGCAAATATTCTTTGGTTTCGAACTTACCAGCCGTCATCACAACATGTGCGGCATTGATTACAATGACATTGTCACCGCAATCAACGTGAGGCGTAAAAGATGGCTTGTTTTTGCCACGGAGAACCGAAGCAATTTGAGAGGCCATACGGCCTAATGTCTGTCCATTTGCGTCAACTACAAACCACTGCTTATCAGCAGTCATTTTGTTTACCGAAACGGTTTTGTATGTACTTAGTGGATTCACGTTTGTAATTCTTACTTAGTTTTTGGGGTTGCAAAAATATGAAATTTTCTCTCTAAGAGCAAGATATCCACAACTTTTTTTCATGCTTTTCTAAAATAGACACCAAAATCGTTGTGAACCGCCGCATTTAGGGGCTCTTTCAGTCATAAAAATGCAGCACAATGAGTAAATCGCCTACCAATCGTCCTCGTCTGGTTGGAATGGCTCCCGCAATGTCTTCTTCAATGCTTTCACCACTTCGGCCACTTCGGCATCGGCAGCCATCAAATATCGATCGGTAAATTGGAAACCCTTTTTCAATCGCATGTAATGCTCGTGATACGTCCGAGAGATCTTTGCACCCAATCCATCTTCCACCTCAACATGCACAAAATTTCCAAATTGATACTTATATCTGCTGTCCTTAAATCGCAAGCTCAACCGATATTCCAACATCCCCTCTTGCTTCTTGTTGTACTTACCGTAGGTGCAAATCATTGGAATCGTTACCTTTAATACGATGCGTTCGGCGATCTTATCCTCAATCACCATTGTTTTGTAACCCTCCTTGCCAAAGCGTTGAAGCAAATATTTCTTGGCTCTCCAATACAAAGAATCTGTACCGCAGTTTTCACAAGCCTCGTCCTCAATGATGTTTTCGTAAAAAATGACCTCCCGCATGGTATCGTATGGAGGAACAAATCGAACATAAGGCGCTTTCTTGATCGCCGGCTCCTCTGCCGCACCACCACCTTCAGCACCCCAGCCACCACCAGCATCTGCCGCCGGAGCCGTTGTATCACCGCCCGCCGGTGCCGGACTTCCGCCATCACCGCCAAAGCCCCATTGTCCATATGCATCGGACATCGTCATCACAAAAAGCAGTATCACCGCCCATCGTAACCAAGATTTCTCTTGCCCATTACGAGTATTTCTCATTGTATTCAATCGTGTAATTAAAATTTTAAAGCGCGAATATAAGCGGACAGGCCATTTAAAATATCCCTACCCCCTTTTCATGCGAGAATTCCTTACACATTAACGACAAACTGCTCAAATTATTTTACACTTTTCCAGGAAATCTTCCCTTGGAAAAAATTCTGCCCGCAGGCTTCCCCTTGCGCAACTGCACTTGAGTTTCAGCATCCAATTGAATAACCGCCTTACATTCCTCAGAACAACAACACTCAAATTTAGCAGCACAAGCATCGCACTGGATAAACAATAAATGACATCCCGTATTGGCGCAATTGATATGTTTATCGGCAGGCTCACCACATTGATGACATTGCGCAATTACATCTTCCGTAATCCGCTCTGCCAACCGTTGGTCAAACACGAAGTTCACACCCTTGAATTTGTTATCCAAAGATGCCGCCTTCACCTGATTCACATAGTTGATAATGCCCCCCTCCAAATGATACACCTCGTTGTACCCGTTGTGCTTCATCCATGCACTCGCCTTTTCACAACGAATTCCACCCGTGCAATACATCAAAATGGGCTTGTCCTTCTCCTCCTTATACAAATCCAACACGCGCGCCAGCTCCTCCCTAAAAGTATCGGTGTCCGGACAGCTAGCCCCTTCAAACCTTCCCACTTCACTCTCATAATGATTCCGCATGTCGATCACTACCGAATCCGGCTTCTCCATCATCTCATTCCATGCCGCTGCATCCAAATACTTCCCGCTATTTTGCAAACTAAAAGTAGGATCCTCGATGCCATCCGCCACAATTTTCGCGCGCACTTTGATATCCAACTTAATAAACGACTTCTGTTTCTCTTCGATGGCGATGTTCAAGCGAATTCCTTTCAAAAAGTCAATAGTATAGACCGCCGCTTTAAAGGCCTCAAAATGGATAGAAGGCAGCGCTAGTTGGGCGTTGATGCCTTCCTGGGCGACATATATCCGGCCAACCACTTCGAGTTGGGAAAAACGCAAAAACAAATCGTTTCTAAACGACACAGGATCGGAGATGGGATGATAACAATAGAAAGAGATGGTGGTGTAAGGACGCGTATCGGCATCCATTCGCCTTTTCAACTCTTCCCGGTTCAAAATGTTTCGCAATAACATGGCCAGAAAAGGTTTTAAGTAGGGCAAAGATAAGATGAAAAAAGCCCCGTTTCCGGGGCTTTTTCTACATATTTAAAAAGGAGTTGTGAAAATATTTTTTTCGAGCAGGCCTGCATGAATTCCCTCTGGAACTACCGCATGATTCCATAAAAACCATTGCTACAAACAGGACCAACAAAATTCTAACTCTCATTATTTTAGTATCCACTAATTTAACGATAGAAGAACGAAAAAATTGTACTCTACTATTTTAGTGACGAACTACAATCTTGCTATTCAAAGTTTTGCTGTTTCCAGAAACCTTCACAACATATACACCTTCAGACCAATCAGCAACATTCAAAGACAATTTGCCAGACTCCATAGCGCCTGCAAATACAACCTTACCTTGAATATCCATCACACTCACCATAGAGTTGCCCATTTCTGGGGCATCTACGTTGAATACACTGTTTGCTGGGTTAGGATACAACATCAAGTTCTGCTCAACCGCTTCAACACCAACCAATGCGATTGGGAAAGTCTCAGATTGCAATACCTCTTTGGTTACCGCATCTTGAACCCAAACCACAACCGACAAATCATCCCAAGTTTCGATGCTGTTCTCAGTACCCAAATTGATCGGTGAAGTAGCATCACCAGGTAAACGATATCCACCGTTGAAAGTAAAAGACAAAGTCTTACTTACTTTGGTGTCTTTTGTCATAGCAGCCAAAGCCAAACCATTACCATCAGGCATAATCTTCTTTACTACATTCTCAAACTGAGTTTCACCATTGCTTTTCTTATTCTTATATGTTGTTCCCTCAACAATGGTTGCGAACACTTTCATGTTAGTACTGCTGAAACTAACTACCGGAGTGATATCAATGTTTGCGGTAATTTTATTCTTCCATGTCAATGAAACGTTTCCTTTGATTTCCATGAACGCAGGCTTGGCAGCAAATTGATCGTACAATGCATCGGTATAACTTGAAGCGTTTCCACCCCATCCACCATCAACGAACATCATTGGAATAGAGTTCACACCATAATAAGTACGACGTACACCAGCTTCTGCGGTGTAATATGGATCGCCAGTTGAAGGCCAGCTCATTTGGTACTTCACAGTGCTGTGGCTAGATTTTTGAGAAACAATTCCTTCAAATTTCACGTTACCAGCAGTACAAGGTCCGCAAGTAGATGAAGTAAATACCTCATGTAAAATCTTGCGAGGAATGATCTTGTCAACTACGTTCACCACCATTGTGATGGTATCGTTTCCTTTGTTCTCATCTGAAGAACCATTGATTTTTGATGCCCAATACTTGATAGTATAAACACCCACCGCAGATGGAGTCCACTTTGTAGGATGAGCCAAATCTTGGCGTCCAAAAGTAGCAATGTTAGCACCTGAAGCAGCACCAGTAACAACCGCACCACCATTCACAGAATAGTTCAAATCAGCACCGGTCACTTTCGCAGTACCAATATTGAAGAAACTTCCTGACACAGAGAAAGGAGCTGCGCTTAACACTAGGAATTGCGACATACTTCCAGACTTTCCGCTCAAATCGTTGGTAGGCTGGCTACCCTGAATGAACTGATAGTAGCTGTTATCTTCTGCAGTGAAAATATTCGCAGTGATCTGCTGAGCATTTACGTTAGGTGAAGCAGACAAATTGTAAGAAGTAGTACCATTGGTTTGAATACCTACACTCATTTTTACATTGCTAGTACACAAAGCACCCGCAGTAGTTACACACAAAGTCTTCATGTCAACCACGTAGATGTTGTTGGTAGTTTCTTCCATTACGATGGCCCAATAGGTCCAACCATTTTGGATGTTTGCTTCGCCGAAGAAGTTAAACCAAACCCACTGTTGACGATAAGGCGCCTTACCGTAAGTCTTGGTCATAACTGCACTTTGATAAGTAGTAGTACCACTCACAATACTCTTAGGCGTCATACCCAAAACACAAACTGAATTATTTGGGATGTTAGCACTCGGCAATGTCAAATTTGAAAATGCAGATGGCTTCACTGTGGGTGTACCTGCATCAAAAGAAATCGTTCCGAAATTACTTGGAGTGTATTTTGTTACAGCAGTTCCGTTGAATTTGAAAGAGAAAGGCAATGTTTGTTCCGTAGCGTAAGTAGGGGTTGCAGTTGCATCACCATTCCAAACATTACTCCAACCTGTGTTAGCAGCTGAAGGATAAGGATTTTCACCATCGGCATTCACGCCGCCTGGATTTTTTCCAGCATTCAAGAAAGGAATACTGAAATACTGAGCTTGTGACAATGATGCCGAACCAAGCATCACCAAAGAGAGTAATATTTTTTTCATGTAATTGTAGTTTTAAGCAAATGTATTAAAAAAAACCATATCCACCTCAATTCAGTTCCAAGCCTGAATATTCTGAGGCAATATTGACCATAATTTCTCGAATTTCATCCGGTGATTCACTGCCTACCAA
>CAMBTR010000054.1 GCA_945870885.1 Chryseobacterium gleum
CTATTGTGGGTACAGATGAACATCAATTCACAATGCTGACTGTCTTTTAATGATTTAACGATGTATTTGCTAAGGGCTGTTAATTCGTCTTTGCGATCCGCAGCGATGTTAACTAGATTAGAATCCACCTTTGCCCAATAAGCATCCGTTACCCCAACTTGGGCCGATCCGGAATTCGTTGTCAAAATATTCATGATAATTAATTGTAAGATGATTGCGATTTTTTTCATGTCTGTAATGTGATTAAACTTTATCGATTGAAACGCTCAGATTCTTTGCTCAGATTTTTTGTTTGATTTAAACGGCACAGGCACTTTCATCGGGTGGTGTTTGATAGAAAAAGTCGACAAGCAACGTGCGAAACTCTTTCCATTTGGCTTCATCGATGCAATAATTGACTTGCTTTCCCATCACACGACCTTTGATCAGGCCAATATTTTTCAACTCTTTGAGGTGCTGTGTCACGGTGGGTTGCGCAAGTCCCCAATCTTTCACTAGTTCACTGTTCACGCACTTTCCAACGTCGATGATATGCTGCAAAATGGCGATGCGAGCCGGATGCGCAAGCACGCGAGCGATCTCGGCCAAGGCATTTTCTCTGTCTTCAAATAACTCATTCTTACTAAGTCCCATATTGCAATATTACTATAATAATGAGAAATTACAAAACATGTCATTTTGAGACGTCGCTGAGTTTAAAACAGAGAGGGCGGCCTATGGCCGCCCTCTCTGTTAACTATGAAACGATAGAATAATTAATGGGCGACAACCAATTTGATTTGATTTCTCACTCCACCAACACTTACCTCTACAAAATACACTCCAGCAGCCAAATCACTTGTATTCAAATCCAAGACATTCAAACCACTCATTCTCTCCGATAATTGCAATTGCAATACAGATTTACCTTGCATATCCATCAATTTACAAGTCACTACCTCTGTACCTACAACATTCACAATCACCTGAGCCTTTTCGTTCGATGGATTCGGTTGAACTGCCATCGCACCGCGATTACCAAAGGTTTTCACGTCGGCCGTATTCAATCCCAAACCTGAAATTACGAAATCATAAGACGCTTCGTCCAAATCATTTCCTTTCAATACCACGGTAGCTGAACGACTTCCTTCGGCCTTAGGCTGGAATTTCACATTGAATACCATCTTAGATTTAGGATCAATCATCATTGGGAATTTCAACGATTCAACGATGTTAAAATCAGCTGCATTGGCTCCCAAAATCCCCAAAGACGAAATCGACAACACTCCTGTTCCGTTGTTTACGATTTCAAAAGTATTCGAGCTCGCAAAACCCAATCCAACGATACCGAATTGTGTATTGTCCTCAACCTTTGGCAAATAAGAGCCATTGGCAATTTCAAGTCCTTTACCCAAAATTGAAATCTCCGGAGTTACTGAATTACCAGAAATTGCGAATACATAAGGCGATGTCAAATCAGAACTTACAATTTTAATCGTAGCCTCTTTTTTACCCAATGAAGTGGGTGCAAATTGGATTGTAAAGTACGATGCTGAATCTTTGGCAACAGAAACATTAGACTTCATCGTGATAGTAAAGTCGCTAGCGTCTTTACCCGATACCGAAGCCGACATCAATTTCAACGCCGCCAAACCTGTATTCTTAATTGCGAAAACATTTGTCGCATTACCGAACTGATATACGTTTCCGAAATCAGTGTTGTTCGATAATCCAGGAGTACCATCGTTGTTAGTTACCACAACATTGTTACCCAATACCGTCATCTCTGAAGTAACACCCGTCGCTTGAATCACAAAGTCAAATTCAGACTCATCCAAATCATTGTTTTGGATTTTAACCGTTGCATAACGATTTCCCAAAGCAGATGGAGTGCACATGATTGTAAATACATAAGTAGAATCATTCTTTACATAAACCGCATCAGAAGGATTTCCAACAAATTTGAAATCAGCGGCATTTACACCGGCCAATGTCATTTTAGAAATCTTCAAATCACCAGCCTTGTTATTTTTAACTGCGTATTTTACCGATACTGCATCACCCAAAGCGATATTACCTACATGAGTTTTATCAGCAACTTGAGCTGTCAACGAGCCATCAGCAATGTCAACATTATTACCAGAAACTGAAATCTCAGGCAAACCGTTAAATGTAACTTGGCTGTACATTGTCAAAATCTGACCTCCTTCAACCACTTCACCAGCGATTGGATAGTGCGCTTGATCAACCAATAAGAACATTCCAGGACCCAAAATTGACTGGGCATCCATCATTCCACTAGACTCTTCATCCAACGTAAGGAAGTTAGCTCCACTCTTATCAAATCTTGAAGGATCATGTTGACCAATCAAACGAAGAGCATCCGTAGCAATAGTATATTCCCAAACCTTACCAATATGCACGTTGTTTCCAACATCTTCTTGCAGCATCAAGTGCCCTGAATTATCGATTGCAATGTTGTCAAGCATCTTATGACCTTCAGTTCCATCCAACAAAGCGGTGATTGTACCACCTTTTTCTGGGTTATTGATATCGGTAAAACGCATTCTCCACAAACGACTTGGCGCGGTAAACGCATTCGTTGTAACAAAATAGAAATCTCCTTTAGAGTTTGGATCCCAAACGCCATCTTCTGGACGTAGGAATGCTGTTACACTCTTGGCGTCACTCATTTTATGGATAGCAGCACCTGTAGAATCCCTAACAACACCCAAATCAACCATAGAGAAAGTCAAATCAGGTGCAGGCGCTGAACCTGATACTTCAGATGGTAATCCCGTTACACTTGGACCGTATAATTTACCACCAACTAAACCAGCCTTTTCGATTTCAGTTCCGGTAGCAGATTTTGTACCGATGTAGAAATACACCTGACCTGGCGTAGCATCATCTGTACCAGCTACGATTGTCTTATCAGATTCGATCGGACAAGCCAACAAGTTTTCATAAGAATACTTACCCAAAAAAGGCAATTCATAGGTTGTACCAGCATTAGAACCTGTTAAAATGTGAGCAAAACCACGTCCTTCAGGACCAGACTCCTCTCCATTCATGAACATTCTTTCCTTGGTTCCTTTACCTGTGTTACTATTATAGAAAGCAGAAACCGCAGGTAAATCAGCAGAGCAAAAGCGACTGAAAGCAGCCTTTGTTGAAGGATTGGCAGCATTGTAGGTTGTGTAACCTGTACCATTCCACAAATTCACATTTTTAATCAAATCACTACCAGAAACCACGCTCAAATTTGACTTATTAATCACCCACTTCGATACAAAAGCACCGATAGAACCATGCGCACGAGTAACACCTGCGGTGTTTCCAAACTCATGGTTGATTACCATAGTGAATGTACCATCACTGTTATCAAATGCACCAACACCATCAGGTGTTCCACACATTTTATATCCATTTACAGTTTCACCTGCTGTTAAGATTGAAGTGAAAGAAACACCAGGAGTCGTGCTTATCAAATAAGGCGTTTGAGATGTACTAGGACCCATTTGACCTGGGGCAAAACCCGAACCACCCACTGCAAACATGTATACAGTTTCGTCAAAATCAGTCGTTACTAACGTAATAAATGCCTTTTTAGAACCTGCAGATCGAGGTGTAATACTGATTGCCAAATTGTAATAACTATTTGGAGCAATAGAAATTGGCAAAGCTGGCAAACCACCAACAATGCTAAATTCAGACGCATTGACACCAGAAATTCCAAGGTCAGAAATTGTCAAATTACCCTTTCCTGTATTTTTGATTACGAAAGATTTTGAAAGACTTGAAGTGGTACTAACCGCACCAAAATCAGTAAAATCAGTCGCCGAAGGAAGTGTATCATTCAAAGCAATCAACACATTATTACCTAATACAGAAACCTCAGGATTATTTACATCTGTTTCAGGATTGTACATGGTCAAAATCTGCCCACCTTCAACAACTGCAGGAGAAGTGGCTGAATAAGGATAATGAGCTTGATCAACTAACATAAACATACCTGCACCCAAAATAGATTGTGCATCAAAAACACCACTACTTTCCTCATCAAGAGTCAAATATTGTGTAGCACCTGTTTCAAAACGGTTAGGATCGTGTTTGGCTAACAAGACCAAAGCATCTGTAGAAGGGCTATACTGCCAGATTTTACCATTGTGAATGTTATTACCAACATCTTCTTGCAACAACAATCTTCCGCCATTATCAAAGCCGATGTTATCAACCATTTTGTGACCTTCAGTTCCATCAAGCATAACAGAGATGGTACCACCCAATTCTGGGTTATTAATATCCTTAAAACTCAACTTCCACAAACGACTTGGCGCAGTGAAAGAATTGGTTGTAGCAAAATAGAAATCATTCAAATTAGTAGGATCCCAAGCGCCATCTTCAGGACGTAAGAAATTCGTGATACCTAGTGCGTTACTAATCCTATTCAAGGCAAGGCCTGAAGAATCCCTAATATTGCCTACATCCGTCAAAGCAAAAGCAGTACCCGCAGCCGGGAATGATGTGCTCACCTCTGTCGTTAATCCCGCAACTGCAACTCCATACAATTTACCATTACTTAAACCGGCTTTATCGATATCTGTTCCAGCATTGGTCTTTGTACCTACGTAAACATAGACCTGACCAGGAGTAGCATCATCTGTACCCACAACGATGGTTTTGTTTTGCATTTTTGGATTTGCAATTGAGTTCTCCCAAGAAAATTTACCCAAATAAGGCAATTCATAAGTTGTACCCGCTGCTGAACCCGTAACAATGTGAGCGAAACCACGACCTTCTGAACCACTTTCTTCTCCATTCATGAAGATACGTTCCTGTGTTCCTAAACCTGTCAATGGGTTATAGAAGGCAAATAACGATGGCAAATCTGAAGAACAAAAACGATTAAATATAGAGCGAGTAGAAACATTAGACGCATTAAACAATGTATAGCCAGTGGGTGACCACATGTAAACATTTTGAATCAAATCGCTTCCAGAAACAACAGATAAATCCTTTTTATTAATGATCCATTTTGAAACATATGCTCCTTTGTTACCATGAGCGCGAACGGCACCAACGGTACCACCCAATTCATGACTCAATAGAAAAGTCAAAGTTCCGTTGTTATTATCAAAAGCACCAGCACCATCAGGAATACCTGACAACTGATATCCATTTACGATATCACCAGCAGAAAGTACACTCGTGAAACTAACACCGGCTTTAACAGGCACCAAATAAGGAGGAGTTGAAGTACTTACGCCAGTAATACCAGATGTAACCGACTGTTTTAAAGCAACATAATTCTTCAATTTGTTAGCACCTCTCAAACGATACAATAAAACATGGCTAGTAAATGAAGTTGCAGAAGCGACACCATTTTGGGGAACTGATACCTGGCCAAAATCATTGTCGTTACTTATCGCAATGGTTGAGTCGTTCAAAATCGCAACACCCTCGGCTTTTTCCAAAGACGCTGGCCAAGAATTAGCCAACAAATTCATCAATAATGTTTTACGCACTGGCTTGATACCATTGGCAACCAAACCTGCTGAATCTAAACCCTCAACTGACTTTGTAGAATAAACAAGACCCGAAGTAACAGGGGTCGCGCCATTAATATTAATTGTATATAAACGTTTGATATCTGTAGTACCACGTAAAGCCGCTTCCAATACCAAGAAAGTTGAATCATTTACCGCAGCCATATCACCAATTTTCCAATCCCTCAATCGGATTTGGTTCGCGCCAGTACCGATGATATTATCGTTCATGTAAACAAACATTCTGTTTGCATTGGTAACAGGATCAATTTCCAAAATACGATGCATACGAGACGCATCTCCAATTGCAGTTGTAGGATACAACAAAGGACTTTGAATAATCGCATAGATTTTACCATTAGGCGCTATCGAAATCCCTTCAAAACCGCGATTGTTCTTGCGATATTTAAAACAAGTATCAATCAAAACATCCTCCTTTTGTGCGCCAACCAAATTGGCATAAGGAGTATATCTGTTGATCACAATACCGTTAGGTGCTACCTTCCAAACCGTTGGTCCATTTTCTTCACAAATCCAAAAATTGCCATTCGCATCCACAAGAATTCCTTCAGAATCTAAACTCCAAATATCCTTTGCAGTGATTTTCTTTACAAGATTCAAACAATCTTGAACCGTATCGCTATAACCCACTTCCAAAGCAGTACTACCAAATCCAACAGGGTTCAAAACACCTGTAGCGGTTGCTCCACTAGGCCTTTTAATTGATATGGTCTGTAATATTTGCACTGAATCTCCAACGATGCGAATGCGATGAATTTTTGGCGCATACGATGGGAACGAAAAGATCTTGTCGTACACGGGACGACATTTAGAAGGATTGGCAGTTGCTCCATCTACATTGACACCGCGATCCGAAACGGTCCAGAATTCTTTACCCCCTGTATTAGGAATGGCAAAAAGTCCTGAAAATCCAGCTTCTCTAAATTTGATGCCCTGGAATGTTCCAATGGGCGCAGATGTTTTGTTGTTGTAATCCTGCAGTAGCGCAATCTGAGATTGGCCAAACACCGGAAACAACATCAGTAACAAAACACTGATTCTGTTTAAATAATAGTTCATATTTTTTATGGTTTAAAAATTCAAATGTCTATAGCCACTGTTCTGCCAATGAAAGCACTCCGTTATTGATATTGTAAATATTCATTATCAAATCATTAATGAAGAAGACACCCCAAAAGATCAAGCGAATCGTCAGCTGCCCAATTCTGGTCAAGGAGAAGATATTATGCCTTTATGTTGGATAAAACTTCAAGTAGATTATGGAAACAAAAAAGAGGGGCGGCCTACGGCCGCCCCTCTTTAAACACATTTTATGAAATTTACTACTTACTACTCAATTATTGCAATATGATCGACTTGGTAGCAACTGTTACACCAGAGCCATTGATCACCTGCATTTGATAAATACCTACACCAGTCCAGTTGGCCAAATCAACAGTGTAAACTTGTTGGTTGATCACCTGAGAGAATACCAACTGAGAAGCTGTGTTGTAAATCTTGATCTGGTATCCACCCATGCTAGCATAGTCACCATTGTTGATTGTGAACTTGTTCTGCGTTGGAACTGGATATACCTTGATGTTATTGTTCTTTGTCAAGTTACCTACTTTCAAAGCAACTTTGATCAACAATGTATCAGTTACTTTAACACTCTTAAAGTTGATACAGCTGTCAGTGATGCTCAATTTAGCAACGCTTGAAGTATCAGCACACACGTTAGTGTAAGCAATGGCACGGAAAGGCTGAGTGTGGTTACGGATTGAAACCGCTTTCACTGTCAACGACTTGCTATTTACACCAGTGTATTTTGCAGAACCAGCAGGGATACTAGTCATACCCAAATCCAAATCAGACAGCCAGAATACTTTAGCAGCAGTATCAGAAGTAGCTACTGAGAAGTTAGCATCAGCACCTGAAGCTTTGCTCAAGCTAGTTGGCTGCGAAGAAATCAAAGGACAAGCCTTGAAAATAGCAGTCAATGTAGCAGCACTTGTACTGTCCTTGCACCAACGTGTAGAAATCATACAACGGAATTTCTCGCCATTGTTTGTAATTGTAACGGTAGAAACCGACAATGAATCATTTGTAACACCAGCATACTGTCCAGCATTGCTCAAGTTCTTGAATCCAGCTCCTTTGTTATTCTGCCACTGCAATACAGCGTTACCATCAGTGTAATTGAATACAAACAAAGCGTTTGATCCAGTCTTCACGGAAATACTCTTTGGCTGGCTAGTGATAGCATCACACACAACAAAAGTTCCGTATTTCTTGTAAACATTTAAATCGTAATCAGAAGTTCCAACCAAATCCTTGTTAGAAGTAACAGGGCGGAAATTAGGGTTGGTTTTATTCTGTGGATCTACCAATACAGTACCCGCAGTGTAAGCGGCTTTGTTAATCATGTTGTTGTTCACAGATAAACGAACCCACTTATCTAATGAATCAGGGCTAGAACCTGCACTGA
The DNA here is from genome assembly GCA_945870885.1 of Chryseobacterium gleum. Taxonomy (GTDB): domain Bacteria; phylum Bacteroidota; class Bacteroidia; order NS11-12g; family UBA955; genus UBA955. The sequence continues at coordinate 8,017 of CAMBTR010000054.1, forward strand.
TTTCAACCAATCCAGTATTTGTTGTACCCTTCGCAGCTGCAGCAGAAGTATTGCAGAAGTAGTTGTTACGAATCAAATCGTTTGCATCACTCACCTTAACCACTGGCTTAACACCGGCAGCATACAATGTAGAGTCACCATCAAACATGATGAAGTTACGATATCCCATGAAAATAGAGTTCGTGATAGACAAACGGCTGTTACGACGGATACGAGCAGCTCTACGGAAAGCACCTTTTGAAGTGGTACCCATAGTAGCCCAAGAACCACCCAATGGAACTGGACCCACACAAGTCATATTCGTGAATACAGCTGAAGTCAATGGCAATTTGCCAGATCCAGAAGCGTCGTTATCAGATTCAAAAGTTTCTGAAGTAGAACCACCCGTTGCATTCCAAGACAAATCATAGTATAATGAATCTCTCTGTGCGATACCGAATTGTACGTTACCACGGAAACCGAAATCCGTATCGAAATCATCATCAGTACCTTTGTAAGCAATCAAGTGCTTCGCGTTTACAGTACCACCAAACCACTCATAAGAATCATCTCCAGAGAAAGAAACTTGAACGTTATCAACTTTGGTCTTGTCACCTACTGAGCATAATGTTAAAGCATTCAACTCTTTGTTAGGTTCAAATGCGAAACCAGCAAATTCGATACGCAAATAAGCCAAACTTCCAGAATTATCCGCGTCATCAGTTCCACCATATATGGCCAACTGATTGTTAAAACTTACGTTGTTAAAACCTTCCATTTGAGTTGTAGTACCTTGGTTATTTACTGCCTTACCAGCCAACAACAAACCACCCCAATCACCGCGATCACGAGATCCAACAGCTTTTGAAGATGTCATTACAACTGGCTTAGAAGATGTTCCTTGAACGTCGATCTGACCACCACGTTCAACTACGATACAAGCATACTCCTTTGGAGAAGCTGCAGTGTTACCGCGTCCACGGATTACAGTACCAGCAGGAATCACCAATTTGGCACCAGATTTTACTACACAAATACTCTTCAACAAATACACTTTAGAAGCATCCAAAGTAACTGTGGTGGTAATTGCTTTTTCACCTGAAGCATCGTTCAAAGTTGTAGAATCGCTAATAGCGCCATAAGTTGCATTTTTTGGATCCCAATTGGTCCAATCTTTGGTCCAATCTTTACTAGCGTCTGGACTCAAAGCCCCAACGTAGTTCACTTTTTCGATCACCTGCGCATTTGCATTCAGCAAACAGAATAATGCAGATAGAGATAATAAGATTTTTTTCATAGTTTTATTTCTATACAAAAATCATCTCTCACAATTACACAAAATTCAACGTAGCATCAACTTTGTGTTAACTGATTCATATTGCATTAACATGAAATTAATACAAAAAGAAAAAGGTGCCTGCGGCCCCCTTTTCAAAATAACCTCAGAAAAATTTAAAAACTGAACGTATAACTCACACCCATGGTCTTGCCATTCGTGAAGCTAATCAAAGTATTATCACCCCCGTCAATCACTTCCTTCGTATCGTACTTCCCGTTGTGATTCATGTCTTGGTAAAAAACCGACTTCTGAGCCAACAAATCACCCAACGTCACCCTAAACATACCCGATTTGCCAATATTCTTCGCAATCTGAAAATCCAATACACTTCTACCAAACTCATAAATATCCAAACCGAATTTCGCAGACGACACAGGCAATCCGATATAAGCAATACGCTGACCAATCTTATTAAAGCTCGCATTCATCTGCCAACCCTTCTTGTTTTGGTAAAACAACGATGCATTTACTACATATGGACTCTGACCCTGCAATGTTCTATAATTCACACTATCGAACTTAACCTCACTATTAATTAGGGCGACGTTACCGTAGAAAGTGAAATTTTTCAACCATTTTGCGCCTAACACTTTAGTTAAACTTCCAAAATTCTTACGCACTTCCAATTCCAAACCCTTGTTATTGGCGATGCGTTGATTCTGATAAGTAAATGTACGAATCTGTGTTTGCGTAGGATCCAAAGAAAACTCAATCGGGTTGATAATGCGTTTTTTGAACACCCCAATAGAAACCATGTCCTCCTTATTGGCATAAATCTCATAACGCAAATCGTAATTCTGAATTGTAGCGCGTTGCAAATTGGTATTACCCAAAATTTCAGAGTTAATCGAAAAATTATAGAACGCAAATGGAGCCAACTCACGCAACTCTGGACGATTCAATGTCTTAGAATACGCCATCCTTACACTACTCTTCTTGCTAACCGGAATGATGCTTGTAATTGATGGCATCCAATCCAAATTGGTTCCTGGATTCGCCAAATACACATTGCGCTTGGTTGCTTCCTTACTCTTTAACACCTGCGTAAACTGCTCCACACGTACACCATAAATCACTTTCAAATCATACGTCTTACCCGCCTTTTTAAACAATGGCAACTGATTCTCAGCCATCACATAAGCAGCAGCCAAAGAACTGAAAGCCGTATAATCATCTTTGTCACGCGTCTTATCAATCAAATACAATCCCGTTGGAGAAATTTTTTCCAAAGCCAAATCCGTAGAAGGCTCAGCCTGTGAGTACAAACCACCCGTTAACGGACCATAAATAAACTGTCTGCTATTAAATACCCTTGAACGATGCTGAGCATATGCACCCGTCTTCAAAATCCATGTCAACTTACCCGCCTTACGCAAAGTAGAATAATCTACCGATGCCGAAGAAGAATTTTCATTTAACGTCGAAAAGAATCTACCCGATCCATCACGGAAGAATGGATTAATAACCAATTGTCTAGTAGAAATATCACCCTCGGAAACCGAGTATTGCGCAATCCTAAAATCAGGGACTTGACGAACCGTATTTCCGTAGTTTAACACCCAATTCAATGTCGACTGTCGCTTACCCATCACGTGAGAACCAATCAACTGACTGCTATATAAACTGTTCAAATTCGAGAAATTCGAGAACGCCTGGTTTGTAATATTGTCATCAAAACTTCCAGTACCTGCCCTTACGATGCTATTGACATCATAAGTCAAGCTATACAAATTCTTAAAGTCGATTTTATTCTTATTGTTGATCTTCAACGCAAAATTCGCCACCCCACCATTCTGAACGTTTGTAGCCAAAGTGCTATCCGTGAATGAACGTTGCAAACGGTTGTCAGAAAAATCGCGCGTAATTACTTGACCTAAAGCCATACGTTGGGTCATTGAATAATTCCAAGACACCATTGCCCCGGCCTGCATCTTCTTGATTTTAAACGGAATACCTATTGTATAGTTGAAACGTGGCGATGGCTTTGAACTGTAAGAATTGAAATCCCAATTGTTGTTGAACTTCTTGGTTTCCGCTGCATTAAAAGCAGGCTCATTGTAATCCACAATCATTTTTGGATCCAAATTGGGTGCAATGTTGGCAGACGACATCACACCAAAATATTCAGATCCAGCGATGTCAAAAGTACGTACCGACTTTCCTGTAGTAATTGAATTGTATTGAAATCCCACCGAAACAGACTGCGTAAATTTATCAGGGATACTCTTGGTATTGATTTTAATGATACCCCCACCAAAATCCGCAATCAAATCAGGCGTTGCACTTTTTATCACCACGATATTGTCCAACAAACTCGCTGGAATCACATCAAAAGAAAAGGCCTTACGATCGCTCTCTGTACTTGGCAATGGCGCACCATTCAAATAACCCGCGTTGTAACGGTCAAACATACCGCGTACGTTGGCAAATTTTCCTTCAGAGATGGTAGCACCGGGAATGCGCTTCAAAGCATCACTCGTAGTACGGATGGTTGTTTTAGAAAAATCTTCCGCACTAATCGACTCCACCAATTGCGATGACAATCTCTTGGTTTGAATGGCTTGCGCAACTGAATTTTCCTTCGGTTTGCGCTTTACACGAACATCCGCAGCTTCCATTCTCTCTACCACTTGCAAAACCACATTTAAATAAAAATCTTTGTCTTTTTCGATTAATACTGTATCCTGATACAATTCATGTCCTTCCGCTTCAATAAACACCAAACGTGTGCCTACGGGGACACGAAAAGAAAATTTACCGTCAACATCAGACATCGCACTGTCGGAAGCACCAGTTACAAAAACCTTTGCTCCAGCCAAGGTACGACCGGTCTCAGACATGACCTTACCAACCAATACACCCGCATCTGTAGTAGACGTCTGTGATTGTGCGTGATGAAAAACAATGAAGGACAATGACAAAAAAAGAGCTCTGCGCAGGGAATTTACCATGCCACAAAAATCGATTTTATGTGTTACCTTAAAATTAAGAGAACTTTACTGTAGGTTAACTTTCCGTTAACATTTGCTACGCATTGAACACGCAAATCAACAATTGCGAAACAATTCATCAACCCAAAAGCCACCGCAACAAGCCCAATCCTTTGTATGGCGGATACTTAATCGGCACA
>CAMBTR010000055.1 GCA_945870885.1 Chryseobacterium gleum
ACATCGTAAATGGCCAAGGCAGTTTCGAAAGGATCCGTGTCTAACTTTTCCGCGCGATACAACCTACCTTCCATGGATGAATTCACAAGCAGAGTTCCATCGATATTATATACCTCACAATGAAAAGTAGCCGCTTTCGCGCCTTTCAAATAGGGTGCATTTTCTAATCTGCGATGCTCTGTATCGTAACTCCCATCTTTCTGTTTGATGCGATATTTGATCATCTTGGTGGAATCCAATAACCAACCACCCTCGGCAAGGCCTTTCACCGCATTTTTTGATGCGTAATCGTCGATCATTTTGTTCTCTGCCATAATTCGATTCAAGAATTTCTGATTTCGGTAGGCATCATAATCCTCGGCCGACAAAACGCGGTCCACCTGAATAATAAAACGGGCTTCTTGACCTGATTCTAGCAAACCGATGAGTGGTGATCCCCCGATTTTTAATTTCAAACTGTCGGTGCTGATTTTGACTTCCATTTTGGTCCCAGAACCCATCATCATTAAGGCTTCCAAAAGTTCATTCTTGGCCACCAATGGAAAAGGCAATTCTTCCAAGGTATCCGATATAAAACTGTTTTCTAATGTATCTCCCTTAGGTCCAATCAACATGTGATTCAACAACATAAAGTGATGCGGGCCATAGGGCTTTTTCAGTGCATCGCCTTCCAAAAACTTATAAACCAAACCCTTATCGCTGGTCTTAAACCCCCCATTACAACCCACCGCCATAAGCAATGGTAGACAAATCAACCCAATCCAAAATTTCTTTTTCATTTCGATTTTTTATGCAGCGTTAAATCGCTTGTAATTCTTTTTTATACAACTGAATCGAAGCCTTAAACTTAGCAACCGCTTCCTCCAACGTCTCCGTACTCTGTCCGCCCGCAGCATTCCGATGTCCGCCCCCCTCAAAATATTTCCCCGCAAACTCATTGGCCGGGAAAGTACCCTTGCTACGGAAACTCATTTTAATCCTTTCCGTTCTATCGATAATCAAAACACTCAATACGATATCTTTAAGCCCCAACCCAAAATTCACCAAGCCCTCTGTATCGCCCGTTTGAACATGAAACTGACGCAATTCTTCTCTATCCAAATAAATCAACGCCGTTCTGCATTCGGGAATGATTTCTAGCTTCTTATAAAGACAGTATCCCCATAATTTGGTACGATCCAAAGTAAATACATCATAAATATTCGCATGTATTTCCAAATGGTCGGCGCCAAACTCCATCAAATCCGCCGCCAATCTCAAAGTGAAAGGCTTGGTATTGTTGTGCTGGAAATTACCAGTGTCTGTCATTAAGCCCGTATACAAACACGTCGCGATGTCCTTGGTAATAAAACCTTGACCAAATGCCTCCTTAATCCACAAATAAACCAATTCACAAGTACTAGAAGCTTCGTGATTCCAATAGGTGAATTCAGAAAAAATATCAGGTTCTAAGTGATGATCTATCATCACTTTTGATGCCTTTGCTTCACTAACCAGTTCACCCAATTGGTTAATCCTCGACAAACGATTGAAATCCAAACAAAAAACCAAGTCCGCAGACGCTACTTTTTCTGCCACCAACGTAGGATTTACCTCAAAATCCATCACCTCCGCGTTACCCGGCAACCAAAATAAATTCTCTGCGTAATCCGTGGGCGTGCAAACCACAACATCATCAATAAATTCTTGCAAAAACGCACAAAGACCTAGGGTAGAACCCATCGCATCGCCATCGGGTTTATGGTGTGTAGTAATAACAACAGAATGGTATTTTCTGTCCTTGATATTTTGAACTAAGTCGGAAGTATTGTTGATTAACATGGAATAGTACAAAAATACGCCAAACAGAAGGTATTTTTGCCAATCGATGGGTTCTGAACAATACCAATTAATTACACTGCCAAATGGCTTGCGCGTAGTACACCAACGCGTGAAAGGCACTCAGTTGGTTCATGCGGGATTTACCATTCAAGCGGGAAGTAAAAATGATGGCCAGAATCCGGGCCTAGCCCACTGCCTAGAACACATGCTCTTCAAGGGCACAACGCATCGAAAGACCATCCACGTGCTGAATCACTTAGAAGTGGTAGGAGGTGAGTTAAACGCCTACACAACCAAGGAGTTAACCACCATTTACGGCACCACACAGTCCAAACATCTATCCCGACTTACCGATATTTTATGTGATGTCGTTTTCCGATCCACCTTCCCCGAAGCCGAATTGGAAAAAGAGAAAAAGGTAATCGTAGATGAAATCAATATGTACCTCGATACGCCTGAGGAAAATATTTTTGATGAATTTCAAGAGCGCATATTTGATGGACACCCCCTGGCTCACAACATATTAGGAACGGAAGAATCGGTAAATAAAATCACCCAATCCGATCTTAAGCACTTCGTTAGCACGCATTATCGCTTCGAAAACATGGTTTTTGCCGTGGTTGGAAACGTATCAATTGAAAGAGTACTTTTAGCCTTGCAAAGATTCCTACCCCAAGCGCAAGAACTGAATTCTCCTGGAGTGATACTAGCCAATAGTACTTTTGAACCGCTCAAAACTTTTCATGAGGTCAAAAAGACCGACTTCAACCAAGCGTATGCGATTTTAGGGGGTTTGGCTTACGAAATCGATCATCCAAATCGCTGGAAATTGTTGCTGGTAAATAACTTTTTTGGTGGCCCTGTCTTAAACAGCCGATTAAACCTTGCCATCCGTGAAAAATATGGGTACACCTATAATGTAGAAAGTGGGTACAGCGCCTTTGCCGAAACCGGATTATTTCATTGTTTCGTAGGAAGCGAACCCAAATACATTGAGCGTTCCGTTGAGTTGATTTTTAAGGAATTGAAAAAACTACGCACCCAATCTCTTGGCACCTTACAGCTGTCTCGAGCCAAAAATCAATACGCCGGTCAGCTCATCCTTTCCAACGAAAATCGCAGCGGCTTGATGATGCACCTAGGTCAGAGCGTACTCAGAAAAGGCAAAGCAAACGCCATCGAACACGCCATCGAATCAATCAGAAAAGTCACCGTTACCGATGTGTTAGAAGTCGCCAACGAACTCATGGCTGAAGAAAATTTTAGTCGTTTGTATTACGTTCCCCAAGACTAATTTTATTCATTTCGTCCCGCCACATCTGCAATCCTTTTAAGGCAAGGGGGATATAAATCAAGTACAGAATGGCTGTAATGTAATTGTGGTTTAGCCAATACACGGGAACATAAATTAGATCAACGATGATCCATAAAATCCAGTTTTGAATCCACTTTTTTGCTTGCATATATAAGGCCGACAAGCTTAAAAAAAGGAGCATCGCATCCAAATAGACAAACCTCGGTGGGGCGATATTCGACAGAGGAGAGTGACCAAAAACGCTACTAATTCCCATAAAAATGTCACCCGAAACAAGGGAGGAAATAAGATTTGCAAACAATCCTGAACTGACGATGTAAACCCAAACGGGATAAATACACAACGCAGTTATCATCACACGAATAATAGATTTCCTAGGACCCACACTCGGTTTCAACGCATCACCAATGATAGAATTTTTTTGCCATTGTATCCATCCGTAACATTGAAAAGCAACAAAAAGAACATTGAGCATGGCATCAGAATAAAGGCCGCTAAATAGAAAAACCCAAGCGTAAATTAGCGAACCTAGGATCGCAACGGGCCAATTCCATATACTATTCTTGGCAGCTAATACCACGCACCAAAACGACAAAATTGCGGCAATCCATTCGGCCGGATGCATTTGTTGAATTCCACGCCACAACATATTTCCAAATCCCCCCTGTGCGGAAATCTCCAAAACGGTTGGAATTTGAAATACAGATAGCATGGGGCAAATCAACATCCGTCGTGATTTATTAATTTGATCGATTCAAAAGTACGATAGTAAAATCCGATTCAATAATGCGGTTGAAAAGCAATCGCGATTCAACTAACTTTGTTTTCATAAACAACTAAAAACAAGCCCATGTTCGAATTACCTGCTTTGCCCTATGCTCACAATGCTTTGGAGCCACACATCGACGAAAAAACCATGGAAATCCACCACGGTAAACACCATCAAGCCTATGTAAACAACCTCAACAATGCCGTAAAAGGCAATGCTGCTGAAGGTGTTTCTTTGACTGATTTGGTTCACAATATCTCTAAATATAGCCCTGCCATTCGCAACAACGGCGGCGGACATTGGAATCACAGTTTCTTTTGGGGAATTATGGGACCCAATGCAGGAGGTCAGCCTACAGGTGCTTTAATGGACGCCATCGCAACTAGCTTTGGTTCTTTTGATGCGATGAAAGAGCAATTCAATAGCGCCGGAACAACGCGTTTTGGTAGCGGTTGGGCTTGGTTGATTGTTCACGATCACAAATTGGCTATCACCTCTACACCAAACCAAGACAATCCATTGATGGACATTGCCGAAGTAAAAGGAACACCAATTTTAGGATTGGATGTATGGGAGCACGCTTACTATTTGCATTATCAAAACCGCAGACCTGATTATATCGGTGCGTTTTGGAATGTAATTAATTGGTCGGCTGTAAATGCCCACTTTGAAGCCGCTACGAAGTAATTTCAATACCTAATTACATAAAAAGGGCCCCCGAGCAAATGCTCGGGGGCCCTTTTTGTTATTACTAATAAAATTATTTTTTCGCAGCATCTGCAGCAGCCTGCATCAATGCACGAGTTGTCTTAATTGATAAGATTGCATTCGCTGGAGAATCCAACAACTCAAATCCAGAAACTACAACGTTACTCACCTTGGCAGACTGTCCGATTTCCAAAGTATCAATGCTAACATCGATGAAATCTGGCAAATCTTGAATCAAACCGCGCACACGCAAACGGTTCAACTTCTTTACCAACTTACCACCGGCACGAATACCAGGTGCATTACCTACCACGCGTACTGGGATTTCCATTACTACCGGCTTGGTATCATCAACAGCAACAAAATCACAGTGAATGATCATGTCAGACACAGGGTGAAATTGAATATCTTGCAAAATGGCATCGTAATTTTTGCCACCCAACTCAATTTTTACTTTGTATACGTTTGGTGTGTATACCAAATTTTTGAAATCGGCATGGTACACAGCAAAATTCATATTGCCATCTACCAAACCATACATGTTACAAGGTACTTTGCCTTCGGCACGCAATACTTTCGCTGTGCGAGTACCTACTTCGTCGCGCAATTCGCCTTTTAGAAAAATGGTTTTCATATTATACTATTCTTAATTTTTTACTTATTTTAATTCAATCTTAGTTTGATGCGCAAACACCTGCTTAAACAATGAACTGATACTTCCGTGCTCATGCACATTGCGTATCGCCCTGGCAAACAACGGAGCCACAGAAACTACCTTGATCTTATCTGAATGATGTTTCAACGGAATCGTATCCGTAACCACCAACTCGGTTAATACTGAATTCTCGATGTTTTCGTAAGCCTTTCCACTCAATACAGGGTGACAGCATAGCGCGCGTACCGATCTTGCACCTTTGTCCATCAACATCGAAGACGACTTACATAAAGTCCCTCCGGTATCAATGATATCGTCAATCAACACAACATCTTTTCCTTCTACATCCCCAATCACCGTCATGTTTGCAATTTCATTGGCTTTCCGACGTTCTTTGTCGCAAATCACCATATTCAAATTCAAGATTTTAGCAACCTCTCTGATTCTGTTCGATGCGCCCACGTCGGGAGCAGCAATCACAATATTCTCGTCGGCTAATGTTTTAATGTAAGGAGCAAAAATGATCGAACTCTCCAAGTGATCCACCGGAACATTGAAAAATCCTTGGATCTGCGGGGCATGTAATTCCATTGTCATCACACGATTTGCACCCGCTGTTTGCAACAAATCCGCAACCAACTTAGAAGCAATAGAAACCCTTGGCTTGTCCTTACGGTCCTGACGGGCAAAACCATAATAAGGAATTACCGCGGTGATGTAATTGGCACTGGCACGTTTGGCCGCATCAATCGACATTAACAACTCCATCAAATTATCACAATTGGGGTACGTGCTCTGAATAAGGAACACATCGCAGCCACGAACACTTTCATTAAATACGGGCTGAAACTCCCCATCGCTAAAACGCGAAACGGTCATGTCGCCAGGTGTAGTTCCATAGAACTCACAAATGTCCTGCGTGAGGCCGGCAGATGCACTGCCTGCGAAAATTTTTACGGGGTGTATTAGTGATGTCATAACTTTCGATTTTACTGTCTCTCTGGCTGCGATTATACGCACCGGATATCATCAAACCTACAATTTGTTGCCCTACTAGGACTCGAACCTAGACATACGGTACCAAAAACCGCTGTCCTGCCAATTAGACGATAGGGCAATTTTTTTGGACTGCAAATATAAAACAAATATTTGTCCTATCACAGCCCGCAGAAAAATTATTGAACCAAGAGTACTTCGGTTTGTCTTTTTTCTCCTTGCGACATCTGGACATAATAATTGCCCTTGCGCAATCCCCTTACATCAAAGTTCACCACATACGTCCCATGTCCGTGCCATCCCTCTTTCAAAATAGCAACTTGCTGACCCATGGCATCAAATACCGTTAATTTAACATTGCCCGCCTCTGTAAAATACTCAATATCTGTATTTTCCGTAGCCGGATTTGGATAAATTTTATTTAAAGAAATCCTGCTCACAAGGTCCACATAGTCCTCTACCGTGGCACTATTATTTTTGAAAATAGGCAATGTATTAAACGATTTGTTACCCATGGCCGACTTCACATCTGCATCACTCAACTCAAACCAATCTTTCAAAACAGATGCATAAATCTGCCTAAAATCATATTGCATGGGCACATTGTCGTTCACGGTAGCCGTCGCTGGAATGGTAGGATTGGCTCCAATAACTCCACCTTGAACGGCATTACCAAACACAAACATAGGAGCGGCGGCACCGTGATCTGTTCCATCACTGGCGTTGCTAATTACACGCCTTCCGAACTCACTATATGTCATCCCTACAACCCGATTGTCCAATCCCAGCAACTTCAAATCATCCTGGAAAGCGGCAATCGCATCACCCAATTGTTGCATCAAATTGGCATGCATTCCCGTTGTGTGATCTGTTGTGTCTACCTGTTGGCTATGCGTATCAAACCCACCCAAAGTGACCATATAAACTGGAGTTGTCAATCCGCCACTAATCAGTTTAGCAACAATTTTCAATTGATCCGCAAGAGGTTGTCTTCCCGCTGTAGCTGGGTATTTGGTAGATTTATTCGTGCCCTTGGCCGCTGCAGTTTTTACAATTGTTGCATATTGATTGCTTTGTTGTGCCATCAACCGCAAAAACGCCAATTCATGACCCGCTGGCGTGTCGGGTGTTTTATCCGTTGTGCCATTGGCCAAATTGTAAAAAGAATTGGGGTCGGAAATTGCCATTCCCATACTCACCGCGGGCCCCATGAATCCTAGCGATACCATTTGACCAATTTGAATTGCTAAAGGATCAGGCATCGCTGCGGTAGGATATCCTGTAGGATAACCCATAAAACGACTATCTAGATATCTGCCTATCCACCCCGTTGTCCAACTTTCGTTGCTGTCAGAACCACTATTCCAGATATCAGTAGCACGAAAATGCGAATAACTTGGGTTGGGATAACCCACCGCCTGAATTGCGCTCACCAAACCGTTGTTGTAAAGACTTTGAAGCCCCGTAAGTTTGCTGTGCAACCCCACGCCCGACTTACCATTCAACGAAAGCACCTTGGTATCTGGCAACAAAACATTACTTCTTGCCTTGCTCAAATTGCTATATTGATCCAACGGAATCAGGGTGTTTAAACCATCGTTTCCGCCTGATAAATTAATGATTACAAGGACTTTTCCATCCGCGCTTCTTCTACCCAAGGCGTTAAACAACGGATTGTCTTCATAGGCCTTCACGCCCATACCGTTCAACGTTATTGGCAAAATGGTACCCGCCGCTGCGGTTGCTTTTACAAATGATCTGCGTTTCATGGCTTATGACAATTGGTATTCTGATAGGTTCATGATGGCTTTGTATAAATAACGAAGCTTTGATGTTGCACTATTTAATGCTGTTGTATGGTTTGGATCCGATGCGTCTGTGGCAGCCCGATACTCATCACTCCAATTGTAATCGGGAATGCCTCCTGGGAGTAAAATTTCCTTTAATCCACTAATTTGCCCCGCACTCAGTCCCATTGGCAATAAGAAACTCGTAGCATCAGAAATCAAGGTATCAGGAGTCCCCGAATCCGACAACTGTTTGGTAAGTATCCACGGATCTACCAAAAGTTTATACGTGCCCACTTTATGACCCACTATCAACAAATAATCGGTGAATTGGTTTCGCCGCGGCAAAGTATCGCTATTGATCCAACTGCGATGGAACATGGGTTTTTGATACCAAGCCGGCCAACCCGCAACATTTGGCGGATCTCCCAAATTCATCTGTGTCAGCTGTCCAAATGCACCGCCCAATTCCCACATTTTATACAATAAAAAATAGTCGGTTGATGCCGGAAACGGTAATTCCATCTCCCTACAAAATCCTGCTTGCTGCGTAATTGGGTCCTTGATCACGCATCCTCGATTCCAAGTATCGTAAAAGTGTTCGCTTGATAACAACGTCTTTAAAACCGTTTTGATATCGTATCCACTATCCCTAAAAACCTTGGCTAAAGGCACAATCACATTGGTTTCAACAGTGTCATCAATTTCATAATACACGAAATACTCGTATAACTTCCGACACATATACAACGCCACTTCTTCCACGTTGAACATCATCGTAAGCATGTCGTCTAATTCGGTATTTCCCGCGTTGATTCCAGACTGACCTTTAATCGTAGTATTTCCGTAATACGCACTAAACTTCTTGTCCGATGTATCGTGGTTGGTATTTAAAAATGTAGTTGAAAAGGGATTGGTTAGAGGATTGATGCTCCAGCCTGTTAGCACCCTTGCCGCCGCCTTAACATCGTCTTCAGTGTATTTGCTATTGGGGCCTTTTCCCATGGTGAAAAGTTCTTGCAGCTCCCTCGCATAATTCTCATCTGGGGCTCTTTTTGTATTCACATTACCATTCAAATAGAACAGCATCGCCGGGTCAATAGTCACTGCCCTAGTGAGATTTTTCATATTCCCCAAAGCATGCGTGTACAACACTTTCGTGTATACATAACAAGCGCGTGAATCTGGAATTTCTAAAAATTGTATGGCAAAGTGATTGTGCCAAAACAACACCATCTTGGCTTGAATATCAGGCGTTTGATTCACCATCAAGCCCCATAGCCAATTTTTTACACTCCCTTTGCGATAAAACTCAACTGCCGGATCTAAGGGAGCATTCACCCAAGTAGATCCATAAGCAACATTGGGATCTGTGACCAAATTGCCGTAATTGTTTATTGGAGGATTTGGCAATGATGCAGGGACGGTTAAGATCGAATCAACCGCCTGCTGTAAGGTCTTTCCACGAAGTTTTTTGAATTCGCCATATTTCACACCAAACATGCTTCGGCGCATCAAATGCAACAATTCCGCATCGCCAAAAGTGCCAGCGTAAGCTTTGATTCCCGTATTGGTCCTGCGAGTTAATCCCGAACCCGCCGATTTAAATTGCTTATTGGCTGCCGACGCACTGCCTAAACCAGGTTTTTCTTCTTCCAATGAAGTCAAAAAATTGGGCTTTAACGACTCAAAAAACTGTTTGCGATCCATATTGTAAAATCTAAATTAACACCTAGACCGAACAAAACGATATTTCGTCCACTCAATTTTCATTATATGACCAAATAAATAAGTAGGCCTAAAATTGTAAACGGACTTGACCGTGATGAAAAGTCAATAATTCCCCATCTACATTGGCAATCACGATTCTTCCTTCTTGATCAACATCCATCAACAAACCGTGGACATGCTCCCCGATACTAAATATGCTGTCAGTAACCGAATTTGTTCCATCTCCAACTCCTTTTGATGAGGATGACTCAGAAGCAGCACGTCTCACATCGGATTGAATTTCGAGAATCACTTGCTCACCCACCTTCCAAAGCAATTTACTATAGTCAGCATGCAAATCCTTCCTGTTTTTCCAAATATCGTCCAAAGAAAAAAGTATCGCATCCATCACTTCATCACGTTCAAATACATCGCCTTGAATCATCGCCAAGGAAGTTGCTTTGGGTTGATTTTGCCAATCCAACTGATTTACATTGATGCCAAAGCCAAGAAGTAAGAATTTTTGTTGGTTGATTTGCGTGATCTCCATCAACAGCCCACCCAGTTTTTTGGATTCAGTGACAATATCATTGGGCCACTTGAGAAACAAGGGTTGACTCACTTGCTTTTGAATGGGGGCTAAAATTGAAACGCTCAATGCCTTGTTTAACTGGACGACATCTATATTTTGCGCTGGCGTGAGTGGAAATGCGATTGTGATTGTGATATTTTTTCCGACATCTGAATTCCAATCATTGCCCAGCTGTCCCCTACCGTTTTGCTGGTCATCCGTATAAAGCGCCAAAGGCAAAGGACGATTCGACAATCCCATCGCACCCTGCTCAATCAATGTAATAATCGCAGTTTGCGTAGAATCACAGCTCGAAATGTAAAAAAGATGAATGTCCCCAACGGGCCGAATGAACTGAAAGTCTAACAAAATGGCGTTCTTTGTAGCAAAGTAAGCGATTAGATGGCAAAAAAGATTCAAACATCAGAAGTAGAAGCGTTAGTGGCCGTAATGGTTCATGGAATGCAAGAGAAAAAAGCGTTCAAAATCGTTTCGCTAGATTTAAGAAAAACCTCAAGCGCATTTGCCGATTTCTTTGTGATTTGCCATGGTGGTTCCGCACGTCAAGTAGATGCAATTGCCGATAGCGTAGAAGATGAAGTTAGAAAGGCATTGAGAGAGAAACCCGCTCACCGCGAAGGAAACGACGAGTCAGAATGGGTACTCCTAGATTACATCAATGTTGTCGTTCATATATTCTCAGAAGAAAAAAGAAGTTTCTATCAACTGGAAGAATTATGGGGCGATGGTATAATTACTAAGCACGAATCAGCGTAATTTTTTTGGGGACTGCATTGTTTTACAAATAATTTTGTATCTTTGCAGCCCCTTAGATGGCCCGTTCGTCTATCGGTTAGGACGCCAGGTTTTCATCCTGGAAAGAGGGGTTCGACTCCCCTACGGGCTACGAAAATAAATCGCGGGATGGAGCAGTGGTAGCTCGTCGGGCTCATAACCCGAAGGTCACAGGTTCGAGTCCTGTTCCCGCTACTAAGAAAAAAGCCAATCTTTCGATTGGCTTTTTTTATTTATCGCTAATCCTTAGGGCCTTTAATCGAATACTTTCATATTTAATCGGAGCGATTCGCTCTATCAAATCCATTGGCAGTGGCAGCAGACATATGACAAAACTGTCAATGATTCAATAATTCATCAAAATAATCCAGCGCTTTTAGGCCCGCCTGATTCCAAAAAATATAATCGTGGCCCGCACCGACCACAATTTCACTGCGAACTATTTTTGAATCCAAGTAATTGTGATCCACTAAGGTGCCCACTGATGGGACCGTGGCCCTTGCCTTACATGCCTCTGAGCGCTCTATCGCAAGCAGCAAAGACTCAGTCTGATTTTTAGGCACAACGCCATCATTGCCACCATGAGCCAAATACATGGGAACCCGCAACACATCAACCCGCATCTCGATATTATTCGTACCCTTCCACCGCCATGGCACCTCATCATATTTCCCCAAACAATTAATCATCAGGTTGTCGTGCTTCATCAACAGCGGATTGTAATCACCACTCAAACCGGCACATCCCTGGAACGCCTCAGGATGCTCCAGTGCCAACAACAAAGCGCCTCTTGCGCCCGTCGACAACCCCATCACATAAGATGGAATAGGTAATTGCATCGATTTGTAGTAAACCGCACCAAACACGGTCTTTATTGGGTCTTCTGGTGTGCCTTCGTCAGTAAAATAACCCCTCTTTTGTAGTGGCTTTAGCACAGAATCCCATAACCACGTCCGCGTGGGATGCAATCGGTAATCAGCGCGCATCTGAGGGTACAAACTATCCATATAAACGCTCTTACCCATCTCCACCAACATCACATCGTAGCCTCGCTTTCTGGCCTCATCACAAACCCGCGTTCGCGTGCACCATTGCGTATCGGCGTAATTCCAACCGGGCAACAGCAGCAACATTTTTCGACGA
>CAMBTR010000056.1 GCA_945870885.1 Chryseobacterium gleum
ACCAACACCGGCGGGGATATATTCGAAGGCGTTTTTATTGATTTGAAAAATGGTATACAACTGGATTCCGCCAAGAAGGTCTTTTTTTCTGTGTACCATGCGGAAGGCGATTCCTTTACCTTTCAAATCAAACTGGAGAAAAATACGAGTGGCGAGCCCGATATCTACGTGCAGAAAACCATTAAAAATTCAAACTGGCATCACGATTCATTTGAATTTTCCAAAGCGAAAGTGGTGGGAACCAATGCAGCCGTCAATGCCAGAGGCCGCTACATGCGCATGACCCTTTTCTTTGAGCCAGACCAACTAAAAACAGGAAAATATTGTGTTGATGATATCAAAGGGTTTGCATCGAATTTGCCACCCATGTCATCGGTCACCATGCCAATATATGACAAATTGGTTTGGTCAGATGAGTTCAATTATTCGGGTAAGCCCAATTCTGAGAAATGGCATCACCAAGTGATCCCTCCCAACAATGGCGGGTGGTTTAATAATGAAATTCAACACTATACCGATAAAAAGGACAATTCCTTTGTGGGTGAGGGGAGCATGAAAATCGTTCTGAAAAAAGAAAAATTCACCTACGGCAATACCACCAAAGAGTTTACATCGGCCCGTTTAAATTCAAAGTTTGCATTTACCTACGGTAGGATCGACGTACGTGCGAAATTGCCTTCGGGGAGTGGGGTTTGGCCGGCGATTTGGACTTTGGGTACCAATGTGGGTGAGACCGGGAATTATTGGGGACGCGACGCTGCTACGGTGGGCTGGCCTGCGTGTGGAGAGTTGGATATTATGGAGAGTTGGGGGCACAATCCTCGATATGTGTCATCGGCGGTACATACCAAAGCGCGTTATGGGGGTGTTGAAACAGGTGGTATCTCGCTGCCTGATCCATATAACAATTATCATGTGTATTCCATGATTTGGTCGCCCGAGAAAATATGGTTTTTTGTGGATGATAAAGAAATTCACAAGTATCATCCCGAAGTGCGAACATCAGAAAATTGGCCCTTTTCAAAGGATCAGTATATCTTGTTGAACATCGCAGTATTATCTCAGGTGGATGCAAAGTTTGATTCATCGCGCATGGAAATCGACTATGTGCGGGTTTATCAGAAAGCAATCACGACTTCGACGAATGATGCGCCAAAGGAAACCGGAGCGTTGCTTTACCCGAATCCGACATCGGACAAGTTGTTAGTGCAAGGAATGGATCGATATATTGCCTATTCTATTTTGGATATGAACGGTCGGATCCTTCAAAGTGGTTCGCTCAAAGGCCAGGCAGACATTGATGTAAGCAAATTGGCGGCGGGGGTGTATCAACTATCGTTGAACTGTGGTGATCAGTTGGTTTCATCGGGGTCGAATGCGATTTTTCGATTTGTCAAAGAATAGATGGTCTTCAATTTTGTAATTTTACACCAATCATGAATCCAGTTGTAAACCCTATAGAATTTCGTTCCGATACTTTTACCAAACCCTCCGAACCCATGCTCCAAGCCATGTTTGCGGCTTCCGTGGGCGATGATGTTTTTGGGGAAGACGCCTCAGTGAATGCCCTCGAACGGAGTGTGGCCGAGTTTTTTGGGATGGAAGCGGGGCTTTTTTGTCCTTCCGGCACCATGACCAACCAAATCGCCATTCAGGTGCACACCCAGCCAGGTGATGAAGTGATTTGCGAGGCCGGTTCACACGTCTATTATTACGAAGGCGGTGGCATCGCCAAGAATGCTGGGGCTCAGGTGAGGTTGGTGCAGGGTTCTTACGGACAGATAACGGCCGAACAGATTTTGCCTGTGATTAATCCCGACGATGTGCATCGCGCGCGGACCCGGTTGGTGAGTCTCGAAAATACTTGCAATCGCGGGGGAGGGAGCTGTTATGATTTGGCGGAAATCGCAAAAATTCGTTCACTGTGCGATGCGCATGGTATTGGCCTTCACTTGGATGGAGCCCGTTTGATGAATGCCATCGTGGCGAAACAAGAGGATCCCAAGGCGTATGGCAAATTGTTTCACAGCATATCGTTGTGTTTGAGCAAGGGTCTCGGTGCGCCGGTGGGCAGTGTGCTTTTGGGCGATGCGGCTTTTATCAAACAGGCAAGAAGGGTGCGCAAAGTGATGGGTGGCGGGATGCGTCAGGCGGGTTATTTGGCGGCGGCCGGACTCTATGCGATGCAGCACAACATCAATCGTTTGGCCGATGATCATGCCCATGCGAAGCAGTTGGTTGATGCGTTGCAGCAGTGCGTTTGGGTGGGAGAAATCTTCCCTGTTGAAACCAATATTGTGATTTTTGAGGTTTCGGGCCCGCGCACAGCCCAAGAAGTGGTGTCGAAGTTGCTATCGCATAACATTCGGGTTTCGGCGATGTCGCCCACGCACATCCGTTTGGTGACCCATTTGGATGTCACTCCGGAAATGATTCAACGCACCGTAGAGGTGTTGAAGGGACTTTGACTCCGAGACTTTCACGGCGCGTTTAGATATAAAAGTGTAGTGGGGCCTAAAAGTTAGACATTTGGCGTAGATAGGATTCGTAATTCGATGATCCAATAGTTTACAATTCAAGCATCTGCTGTTGAATTGTGGTAATCAGCGTGGGTAGAAGATGATTTTGATAAGCCATATCCGACCATAGCGAACGTCCTTCCTGAATTTCTCTTATGATCTGTTCTGCCTGTTCGATGCTAAATGTGTCCGCAATTTTCAATAGATCTTTTCGAGTGATTTGCTCCCGTTTTCCGTTGATGGATAAAGCCCTGCTCACCTTATGAAACTTCACCTTCGGATTGAGCGCGTAAGTGAGGTCATAAGCCGGGGCGAGATGCCATTGGTCAGTTTCGGAATGATGCATAAAACTGTGGTTTTTCAAATGGTCATCGATATTATTAAATACCACATTAAAAACCATCCGCCTGAAAAGTTGCTGCAATTCGCTGAGCGGAATTTTTAAGGCCATCGCCAATTTGAAAAGATTTTCATAACTACTATCCTCCGGATTCTGATAGTCCCAGCCCGTAAGTCCGGAAGCCGTAAGTACATGCTGTTTTTGGTTGTTCTGTCGGTCAAAGCGATGCGTGGCGAAGTTCTGTCCTTCCCAAAGTTCGCAAGGCATCATCTCGATACCGACTTTCTGTGCGATGTTGGCGTAAATAAATTCGATGGTTTCCTTCGGATGCGTGGGGTCGTTCTCGAGGTTAAGCTTCACCAAAAAGTAATCATGATGCGGTCCATAGAGCAGATCACCGGGCATTATTTGGTTTGTTTTGCGATGCCGGGCTACCAGTATTTTTGGACGCATGCCACCGGCAGAAGTTCCGATGCGAAATAGGTTCAACAGGCCTTCCGTATTCGCAATTTTGGGTGTCAATGATTCTTTCTCAGCCAATATTTCTATGAGCAATTGTGCCATTTCGGCGATGCGAAAACTACTCGGCGCGTTCATGGCTTTGGCGGGCTCATATTCCCATGCGCCCATACCACGCTGACCTACATATGCCAGTTGCTCCAAAGCGTTCAACTGAATGGGTTTGCCTTGGGCGTTTAGCCATGATTGAAACAAGTGGTTCCCGAAAACATCAGGGAGTGAGTCTGCAAACATGGGTGGCAACCCTCGAAAGGCCTTTCCTTCGAACTGTGGGAAAGATTGTATTTCTGGGGTGCGTTTGACGATGAACGGCAGGCTTTTGCTATTATTTGTGGTGAGATAATCAGGGCTGTACTGAAAATAACTGCAGCGTTTGTCGTTGTCGTATCCCAACCGGCCGATTTCTTCTCCGAAGAGTTTAATATTTAGGATATCGCCCATAGTTTAATAGTACGATGAGATAGAATTGCTGGGCTGTGATTTCTCGAGCGACTGAAGTCCTTGGTGGATTTGACTGAGCAAATCAAAGTGATACGCCACTTTTAGTAGATTGTCGATTGTGGAATTTTTCCCCATTTCGATATTCTGAATGGTGTTTCGCGATAGATTGAGCAGGGTAGCGAGTTCGTCGCGGGACAATTTTTGTGCATCCCTTTTTTCCCGACAAATCTTCCCGATACTCAGTTTGATGTCCTTGATGGTGATGATTTCGAATAGCATTTTAACTATTATATTGGTTAAATGTATTCAAATGTATAAAAAATAACCAATAAAATGGGTTTTTTGTGATTTTAATCAGTATTTGTTAAGTGAAAATTACCGTGGAAAGCTACTCGGTGCGATTCCGCTTACCCGTGCTTGCGCAACTTCAAAATCACCATCTTGCTGGTAGGTGTGTTGCTCCTATCGGCCACGGAATCAATCGGTACCAAAATGTTGGCCTCGGGGAAATACGTCGCTGCACATCCCAACGGAATGTTGAAGCTGATGATGATGAATTTTCGCGCAATGCGTTCAACACCCCCGTGGAAATTGTATAAATCTACCAATTCGCCGGCCTCAAAACCCAACTTCTTGATGTCTTTGGGGTTCATGAAGATGACACGACGTTCATTCTCCACCCCACGGTATCGATCGTTTAGACCGTAAATGGTGGTGTTGAATTGGTCATGACTTCTGATGGTCATCATCATTAATTCATCGTCGGCCACGGTCACAGCGACGGGCGTAGAGACATTGAAATTGGCTTTTCCATTCAGCGTATTCCACTTTCCGTCGCGGGCCGAGTTGGGCAAATAAAATCCGCCCATTTCACGCGCACGCTCATTGTAGTTGTCGAACCCTGGGATACCGGCCTCAATCGCATCGCGAATATGGTCGTAATGGGTCGCGTATTTATCCCAAGGAATCACACTCTTGCTACCCAATGTGGCCTTGGCCAAGCCAATTACAATTTGGGGTTCGCTGCGGAGATCGCCGGAGACGGGTTTGAGTTTTCCTTTCGACATCTGCACCACGCCCATAGAGTTTTCGCAGGTGATAAACTGGTGCTCGCCGTTGATGATATCGGAATCGGACCTGCCGAAACAGGGGAGGATGATTGCTTCTTTGCCGGTCACCAAATGACTTCGATTCAACTTGGTAGACACCTGCACGGTGAGGTCGCAATTTTGCAACGCATCGGCTGTATATTCAGTATCGGGGCTCGCTGATAGGAAGTTTCCACCCATCGCAAAGAACACTTTGGCGTCGCCTTTGTGCATCGCATGGATACAGTCTACCACATCGTAGCCATGGGCTTGTGGCGGGTGAAAACCAAACGCTTTTTCGATGCGATCCAAGAATGCTTGGGGCGGTTTTTCGTAGATGCCCATTGTGCGATCGCCTTGCACGTTGGAGTGGCCGCGGACCGGACAAGTACCTGCGCCTTCCTTGGCGATGCTGCCTTTGATGAGCAACAAGTTCACGACTTCTTTGATCGTGTCGACGGCGTTTTTATGCTGTGTGAGACCCATCGCCCAACAAGCAATGATTTTGGTTTTGTCTTTGAGCGCCGCCACCGTTTCATCAATTTGCCATTGTCTGAGGCCGGTTTGTTCGATGAGGTTTTCTAGCGATTGCGCTTCGATATTTTGCTTCCAAGCATCAAACCCTTGGGTGCTATTGGCGATGAAATTCTGGTCGAGGACGGTTCCTGGGGCTTTTTCCTCTTCGGCGAGTAACAACTTTTCAATGGCCTGTATTAAAGCCATGTCGCCGTTGAGTTTTACCTGCAAGAAAATATCCGTAAGTCTGGATTTGATACCCAACGCGCCCTTTACCGATTGGGGATCAGAGAATGCGATAAGGCCGGTTTCGGGGAGGGGGTTAATCGAAATAATGGTGGCGCCGCACTCCTTGGCTTTTTGCAAGGCACTCAGCATTCGGGGGTGGTTGGTGCCGGGGTTCTGACCGATGATCAGGATGGCTTCGGCCTTGTAAAAATCTTCGAGTTTTACCGAACCTTTTCCGATGCCCACGCTCTCGTTGAGGGCCACACCACTGGATTCGTGACACATGTTGGAGCAATCGGGGAGGTTGTTGGTGCCGTATTCGCGGACAAAAAGCTGATACAAAAACGCGGCTTCGTTCGATGTACGTCCGCTCGTATAAAACACCGCCTCATCGGGCGATTTGAGTTTGTTTAGGTGGGTGGCAATTTTGCCAAAAGCCTCGTCCCAGCTGATGGGTGTGTAGTGCGATGCGCCTGCGGCGAGGTAAACGGGTTCGGCGATACGGCCTTTCTTCCCGATTTCGTAATCGTTGAGAAGCGAGAGGTCGGCGACGCTATTTTTGGCAAAAAACGCTGCTGTTAAACGTTTGGTGGTGGCTTCATCGGCTACGGCTTTGGCACCGTTTTCACAGTATTCTCCGATGGGTGAGCGCTCATCATCGGGATCAGGCCAAGCACAACTGGGGCAATCAAATCCGCCTTTTTGGTTGAGTGCAAAGAGTGCTTTGGCACCACGGGCGAAGTTCATTTCTTTGAGCACGTGTTGCACGGCCACTTTCACACCGGTTATACCTGCCGCGGAAACACTGGGTTTATGGAGTCGTAATTTGAGCAGTTCCTCTGGATTTTCGGCATGCACCTGTGTGGTTGGCGTATCGTGAGAGGTATTTTTGGTGTGGTTATGATTGTCCATGTTGAACTCGTAAACTCAAAAATACCAAATTCTTTTGGTGAACGCATCAAATCCTTTTCAACGGGGCAGTTGGGTGTGCAGTTGTTTGGATGGGTGATGATTATTTATCACGCATCAAATCGAGTTCGACTTCAATGTTAAGCGCATTGACGGAGGGTTGGGTCGATGAAAAAGCGATGCGATGTTTGGGCGTTTCCATCCAGATTTCGCGGGTGCCTTGGGCCAATTCGATAATGTATTTTTGATTGGTAAAAAGGACTTCTGATTGCGCTTCATTGCCAATTTGCAAAACAAAGGTTATGGTTTGCGTGGGGAAGGGGAGATGATTTTCCAATGATTCGCCGCTCAAGAGTTGGGCAAGCTCGTTTTCCTGAATTCGGAATCGGATTTGGTTGTCTTTGATGCGAATTTTCATGGTTGTTTATTGTGCGGTTTCCACCCTCTGACTATGAGTATAAATATTGCACCTTTCGCCGCGTAAAAAACCAATGAGGGTGATGCCCATGTCTTCGGCTAGGTCGATGGCTAGGCTCGATGGTGCTCCCACCGCAGCAATCATTCTTATTCCCGCCATGGCCGCTTTTTGGACCAGTTCAAAGGAAATTCTTCCGCTCAGCAAAAGGATGTGATTGCACAAAGGGATTTGATCCGCTGCTTCGGGGGTAGACATCACGAAATGACCTATGAGTTTGTCGAGCGCGTTGTGCCTGCCCACGTCTTCGGAAGTATGCATGAGTTTTCCGCCCAAATCAAATAGTGCGCAGCCGTGAATTCCGCCCGTTTGGTTAAAGTTTGATTGCTGGGCCCGCAATATATTTGGCAGGGTATAGAGAATATTTGGTTCGATCTTCCATTGGGTTTTTGGCAGTTCGATGTTGCACTGCTGTTCCACGGCTTCCATGGAAGTTTTGCCGCATACACCGCAGCTCGACGTGGTATAAAAATGCCTTTCCAATTTTACCAAATCCACCGAAACATGGGGCTGTAGCTTTACAATAACGACATTCCCATTGGGGTCATTTCCTTGGGTAATATGATCCAAATCTTGTCGATTTTTTATGATGCCCTCTGAGAAAAGGAATCCCACGGCGAGGTTGATATCGTTTCCCGGGGTACGCATCGTAATCGACAGTGGTTTTTCGATGGGCGATGCGGCTTCTGATTCCTGCGTTGGCAATTGGCCAATGACGAGTTTGATTTCCAGGGGTTCTTCAACCACCACAAAATCCGGCTGGGTTCGTACATTGGAACCATCCAAACGTTGGATTTCTGTGGGGGATATGCTGAATTTGTCGCTCATTGGTCGAAGCTTCTCAATGTCAAAATGCGCTGTGAATCGGTGGGCAAGATACAAGGATTATGGGTTTGCACAAACTGCTGCAAAGAGGAATTCTCAATAGCGAAATCCCTTAACTGCATTAAATCAGAAATGGGGTAATACGCCACCAAGGGTTCCAAAAACTGTGTGATGTGGTTTTGATAACAACAGATCCGCGATTGCATTTGTCCAACAGCAACCGCATTCTCCAATGTTTCTTGGGTCATGTTCCGATAATCGCAACCTAAAATCAGCAGTCCTTCGTAGGGGATCTCTTTGGGCAAGGTTTCCAGTTGATCGATGCCAATATGAGCCAAACAACTCAGCAGTCCGGTGAGCGGACCTTTGTCAGAGTATTCGTTGTTATCAAAAACTTCCGTGAGCCAGGTGGGTTGTTCGGCCAGGTGCGACATCAGATCTTGATTTTCACGGCTAGAGACAAACACCGTTTCGCAAAAGTTTTTCAGGAGTTCCGCGGCATGGAAAAAAGCCGGCTTCCCGTGGATGGTTATCAACGCTTTGTCTTGCCCCATCCTGCGACTTTCACCTCCTGCCAATACCAAACCTGCAATCACGATTTTTTTTCTTTGGGTTGAAATTACTTTGTAGCGGCGTCGGCCTTTGCCTTCGCTTGTTTGGTTATTTCATCGGTTCGGTTTTTGGCCGCCAACTCAACTTGGTCCGCTTTATCGTTCACCGTAGATTCCAATTGATCCGCCTTTTGGTTGCCTTTGGCCTCGGTTTGATCCGCCAATTTATATCCCTCACCCTTGGCTTCGGTGGCTTTTTTATCTGCTTCTTTTAGGAGTTTGTCGGCGGCTACTTTGGTCAATTTCTTTTGGAGTGGATCTTTTGACGCCGTCACAAGGGCATCCGCTTCTTTTTTCGCTTTTTCCATGGCAAGCGTGTAAGCCCTGTCGGTTTCACTGCGTTGTTTCACTGCCAACTCTTTGGCCTCGGAACGCATTTTATCGGCTGTTTCTTTTCCATTGGCCCTCATCAGATCCGACTTTTCCTTGGCCTCTTTCAGTATGTCGGCTACCTGTTTGTTGAGTGCATCAAACGCTTTGTCTTTCAATTGATTGATCACCGGTGCCGCGGCTTCTTTGAGTGCGCCTTTCCAACCCACGGTGAGTTTGGGGTTTTTCATGTCGCCAGTTATGCTGAACGGCAACTTCCTGCCTTTGGCCATCAAGGTTCCTCCCAAGTGCAATTGTTTGCTCAGGTCTACATAGCCACCCAATTTCATTTGACATTCTTTGGGAAGGTTCACGCCAATGGAATCTTTCAATTTGAACTGTCCGTTTTCTATCAAAAAACCCGCTTTGGTGGGTTTCAACGACATTTTATCACCAGCGCCCCATTGCAACTGTTTGGCGGTCTCTCCCATCCACGTGGGGACATCCAGATTGCCGCTAAACAAATTGAACAATCCTCCGGCGGTGAGCGTGCCCAAATCCAAGTCCATATTGGGCTTCAACTGCATACCCATTTGCGTTTCGATGTTCGCCAAGCCTTGGATTCTGCCCACAATGGGTGCGTATTCTTTCACCAATGTTAGGGTGGTGGCCAAATTGGCTGGGTTCACGTTCAAAATATTGAATCCCCCTTTCACGGTGGGTTTCCCTCCGATGGGGTTTGAGTAACTCAAGTTGGCAATTTCCACCTTTGCGCCGAAAATAAAGGCCGACAAAGGATTTACGGACAATGTGCCATTTTTGGTTTCCGCTTTCGCGGTGGCTTGCTGCATGTCGTAGTCTTCATATAGCAATCGACCTACGTTCATGTTGAACATGAGATCCAAATTCTCCGGAATCCGCGGTGCTGAACCCGATTCTGCCGTGACCGCCGGACTGGACCCTTCCTTGGTTGATTCCGTGTTGTGTAACGTTTCCTTGGCATCCCCTATTGCTCCACCGCTGTTGGGTGCTGTCTCCGCAGTGGCCCCATCCGACATCGAAGCCATCCATTCGTTCAAATCCATGCTGTTGCTATTGATAACCAACTGGCCTTTCAGCGTTTCAGCGTTCAAATAGTATCCCAACATGTTTTGGAGTTTGCCGTTGATGTTCATCGCCGATTTGCCATACTGCAATTGATTCACGGTGATGTTGAAGTCGGTTGGACTTACACTCATATCCAATTGTTGAAGTTTCAGTGGCAACGTGGCAGCAGAGGTATAGGCGATGTTCTTGAGGACGATGTTACCCCCCGCCTTTAAATCGTTGAATTGTTCCTTGGCGATGGCGCTGTAATGTCCATCAAAATTGAAATGCGCATCCACTTCCCCGGAAACGTGGGTGCCAGATTCTAGTGGCATCAATTGTTTCCAGCGATCCAGGTGCAAATTGATATCGACCTTTCCATTCGCGTAGGGATTGCTTACGGGGGTTTTCATATCCAGCGATACGGCCAATTTATCCCCGCCCAAATTGGCACTCAACGGCGCAATCACCACATGGGAATTGTCGGGATTGCCATCGGTATTGTCCAAGGCAAAATTCAACTCGATATTGCTGGCATTGGCAGGCATCGCAGGGTATTGGAAGCCCGCATCTTTCACCTTCAGCTCAACATGGGTGGCAGGCATGCGCAAATCGTTCATGATGCCTTTCATGGTAAAGACCAATCCCATGGTACCGTTGGCTTTTACATCCGAGAAATTCTCGGTGTAGCAGCCGGGGACCAAGCTGAGAAATGATTTGAAATCGCTGTTTGGCGTGCGCACATCGATGTCCATATCCATGTCCTTTTCACGCATTTCTATCCAGCCCTTGGCTTGAAGAGGCAACGCATTGATTTTAAATTCGTTATCTGCAAATCCAAATCGCATCTTTTTCAAATCCATATCGATGTTGGTGTTCGCATCAATTTTGGCTTTGGCCAGCATCGTCATTCCACCATACGACATTGTAAACTGATCGATCAGCAGGTCGTTTTTGAGGGTAAAAATCTCATCGGCAAAATCCCCATTGGCATGCCAGTTAAGGCCGTTGCTGGTGATTTCGAAGTCCATGGAATGGTCCACGTAATGCAATCGCGTATTTTTGATAGACAAATCGTTTATTTTGATGGCAACAGGTGCCGCAGCGGTGTCTTGGGGTGCAGCGACAGTGCTCGTATCGGGTTTTGTGATATCGAAGTTGGCCGCGCCACTCTTCAAAAAGATCACTTGAGCCCTGGCATCGGTGATAGCAATTTTACGAATCACAACGGTTTCTCCTTTCCAAACGGAGGTTAGGTCGAGGACCAGTCGAATGCTCTTCGCATCGATCAAAGTATCTTGGGCAAAGGAGTCCACGCCCACCACTTTGACGTCTTGAATGCCGAGGCTGAGGTTAGGGAAATTGCGGAGTAGGCTCAGGGAGATATCGTCGTTGAAGCTGACTTTCGCATTGAGGTTATTATTGGCGGCTTCTTTAACGGCGCTTACAATTTTGCCTTTAAACAAAAACGGAAGTACAAAAAGCAGGGCGATGATTGCTCCCAGGCAGATGCCGGTGATTTTACCAATTTTTTTCAAATTCATGGGAATGGGGTGTTATAAAAATAATCAATGAGGAGGTTGGTTCATAAACGCATTTACTCGTTTAACGGCATTCTTCCGCACGTCCAAATAGAACAAATTGATGTCGCCGATATGATAATTGGGGTCGGTGTAAAATCGACTCCCGGGAAATTTTGGCTTGGTAATCCATAAAATGCCGCCGTGAACCTGGGCATCGCAAATTTTGGGTAGGGTGTTCGAAAATGGTCTCAAAACGGCTCCGGCCTGCTGGGATTTATCTACGTATTCTTCGTTGAGCTCCCAGCTGATCGGGTTTACACAAACGGCGCGTTCCAATGCCAGCGGGTAATAAGGCGGTACAAAACCTCGTTCATAGCTACTCCAGCTTAAAAAACATCCCGTGGCAGAATCGTTAGCACAAGCCGGAAGGCCGGGTAATGAATCTTTTGGCACCGGCATCCCAACTAAGTAGGTAGCCACCAACTGCTGCTGCAACGGGGTGCCTAAAATATGCTCTTTGATGATGCGGGCCGCGTGAATGGTGCC